>JAJYTM010000088.1 GCA_021793035.1 Microcaldota archaeon | reverse complement strand
GATCTGGACTGCCATGCAACTTTATCCAACAACTTATCAAAGATGGCGAAAAACGAATTGGCAATACTTGAGTTCAAGGAGGATACGCCTTTCGGTCCTCCGTCGGATATAAGGCTGAGTCCAAAAGATGTCGAGGGCATTTTCAAGCCGTCAGGCTTCAAATTAGTAAAGCAGAAGGAGCTCAAATACCATTATATAATGCTATTCAGAAGGTGAATACGCTTACTCTGGCTGGCTTCCAGAATCATCTGCTGTGGTGCCGGAATCATCTGCCGACGCTTCTGCAGCATTAGGCAAGGACGTTTTTCTCCCTCCTCTCTTTGTCTGCCTGCCTGTGCGTGCATTTGCAAACTCTATGCTCAGGTCCTCATCGGCCTTGCTGTCCATCCACTCCTTTATATACGTCGCTATGTTCTTGAAAGGCCTCGTATACCTGTCAGTAAGCATATAGTAGCTGTCCTCATGCTTAAGCAGGCCAACCTGCACTGCATAGTCAAGATACCTCTTTGCCGTGGCTATCGGTATGTCCTTGGGCACATCGCGCAGCCTGAGCTGGCCCTTCCTTTTGGTTTCGAGCAGCAATGCAGAGAACCTGTATGCCTCAGTTTCGCTGTCGAAGAAAACTTTTGCTATGTCCTTAATGCTCGGGCTCTTAAGCTTCTCCTTGAGCGGCGCATCCTCGAATTCCCAGTACTTTATGGACATTGGATCAACAATATATTAGGCAAGAAATCTATTTATTCTTGATGAATGTCAGCACGTCACCCTCATCGAGGATATGGTTGACCCCGACCCTCTGGTTCTTGAACTTCACACTCCTGCCTTCAACGTATGCCGATTTGAGCTCATCTGCTATGTCCGTATGCAGCTTTTTTGCAGCATCACCCACCGTTGACCCTCTCTTCAATATGAGCGGCTCCACCTCGGCCTTGTCAAGCCTATGCTTCAGGTATACCGTGATTATTCCCAGGTTATCATACATGCCTTCTATGAGCGAATCAGCATTTCTCCTGTCTATCATGCTTACCGGGAACACCTCTATGGCGTACTTTGACCGTATCCTTTCCGCTATGCCCTCATAATCAGGCACTAAGTCTATCTTGTTCAGCGCCACTATGGCCTTTATGTATATCGACCTGCCTGCAAGCAGGCTTATAAGTTCATCCTCATCCACCCTGCTCCTTATCCTTACTATTGAATTTGCCATCCCCAATCCGAAGAATATCACCTGCAGCTCCCTGTATGTAAGCGTTGATTTGTTCGCCTCTATGCGCAGCCCCTGGCCCTTCGAGTCGAGCACCTGCACGTCCGGCCTCTCCACATTCACATATATGTTAAGCGCCCTGAATTCGTCCATCAGCTTGTCGAGCTGCGCCGGGTTTGTTGCATCTATAACGAATACTATGAGGTCCGATATCCTTGCAGCTGATATTACTGATCTTCCTCCTCCAACTCCAAGGTGTGCATTCTCTATAAGCCCCGGAAGGTCGAAGACCTGTATGTGCGCATGGTTGTGTATGAGCATTCCAGGGACTATCTCCGTGGTGGTGAATGCATAGCTTGCCGTCTTTGATTTCACATTTGATATTGCATTGATGAGCGTGCTCTTTCCAGCGCTTGGGAATCCAATCAACGCAACCGTAACATCTCCCGCTTTCTTGACGAAAAAGCCCTTGCCCTTCTTGCCTTTGCTGCCTTCTACTATATCCTTTTTCGTTTTTGCAATCTTTGCGCGCAGTATGCCGAGGTGCTTGTTTGTCGCCTTATTATACTTGGTATTGGAATACTCTTTCTCCAACTCTTCGAGCTTATTCTTGAGCCCTTCCACCTTCTCCATAAAAACCAGATCCCCGTTTATGGATGTATACGCAGATACATCAAAGTAGAAACACTTTTACTACTCTTATCGATAAAATAGTATACGCTTAAATATATTAACAGTTAACCTTAAAAATGTTACAACAAAGTGTGAATAAAATGGCAGCAAAGAAACGTGCCGCTAAGAAGGCAAAGAAGTCTAGCGGCAAGAAAAAGGGAAAGAGTAAGAAGAGGTAATTGAGGCGGTTGTTACCGTTTCCGATTTTTTATTTTTTTCTAATTTTTTATGTTTTTGTTTTGATGCACGCTTAGTGCGTCTTTTCTATTTCATGAATTTTGCAAACTTCTTCTTGAAATTCCTGTCGTTCTTCATGCTGTTGAACATTTTCTTCATCTTATTGAAATCCGCTAGGAATTGATGAACATCCCTATCGGTGGTGCCGCTCCCCCTTGCTACCCTCTTTATCCTATTGGGGTTGTGCATCAGTTTCTCGTCAGTCCTCTCTTCCTTGGTCATAGAGCCTATTATGACCTTGTACTTGTTCAGCTTCTCTTCGCCTTGGTTTATCAGCTCTTTAGGAACATCTGCAGCGCCGAGCATCCCAAAGACATTCTTCAATGGGCCCATTTTATTGAGTGCCTTCAGCTGGTTGTAGAACGTCTCGAAGTTCAGGTTTTCCATATCCACGTCTTCGGGCTTTATCGCTGCCTCCTTTATCGCCTGGTTCACGCTATCCACGAGCGAGATTATGTCAGGCATGCCCAACAGCCTTCCTATGAACTTGCCTGGATCGTAGGGCTCAATGTTTGCGAGCTTCTCTCCGGTGCCTATGAACATTACCTTGGCATTTGCAGCGTTGGCTGCGCTCAGGGCG
>JAJYTM010000087.1 GCA_021793035.1 Microcaldota archaeon | reverse complement strand
AAGTCATAGATGGAGCACAGGCGAAGCAGCTCGACCTCGACGGAGCCATAGTCAACGTGTCCGTGAAGAAGGTGGAGCACCAGGATCACGGCCAAGCGCAGGCATGAGCTTCGCCCTGCAGCTTTGAGGGCTTAAGGTGTGAATAATGGGCAGCAAAAATCCAATGTTGAATTTTACGTATTCTTACATCTATGACCAAACATTTGCAGCACTGTCAGGCAACAAATACTTTGAAGGCACAAGCAAGGAGGTCGCATCATACAAGAAGGCCCTCGAGAAGGAGTTCTCGCGCTTTTCGGGCAAGGTGCTTGCAGGCATACCAAAGGTTTCGGGCCTTAGGTGGCAGAAGCCGTACTTAGACGTTTACATATCCAAATATGCGCCATCTTCATTCTCAGTGCCGCTAACGATCCGCATGTACAAGAATGCAAAGGTGGGCAACTCTGTGCTCGTCCACGAGCTTGTGCACAACATTGTCTTCCAGAACCAAAAGCGCATACGGTACATAAAGCTCTTCAAGGACTTCAGAACAGAAGAGGTCATGACAAGACATCACATAATAGAGGGCGCAATCCTGTACCTGCTTAACAGAGACATCTTTTCAGATGGCCTTTCAGGATTCTTCAAGTACGACAATTGGTCATCACCGAAGGCAGATGAAGCATACCGGCATGCCATATCAATAGTGCTGGAGCGCGGCGCCGAAAAAATAATAAAGAGCTACATATCAAAGGGCTGATATTGACTGCTCATTACAAATCTTTTCAAATTTGTAATGTAATACAAATCTTTTTAAATGTGTATTGCGTATCACTATTATGGAAAAAGATGAGATTCTCAGCATTTTGAAAGTGTGGAACTTCTGGCATCAAAATGTTAATACAGGAATCAAAAGAGGCTATTATCAGCAAAGGATAGCTTCATTAATAAACGAACCGGCCATAGACGTAGTGATAGAGACAGGCGTAAGGCGGGCGGGAAAGTCATTTATTGCAAAGCAGGCAGCGAAAAAACTTATCGAAAATGGCATCCCCAAGGATAATGTACTCATAATTAATTTAGAAGACGAACGTTTAATTAATAGGGACTACTCTACTTTGCTTGAAATCTACAGGACGTATAAGGAAAGCATCAATCCCACGGGCAAAAGCTTCATAATAATGGATGAGGCCCAAGAGGTGGATGGGTGGGAGAAGTTTGTAAGGGGATTGGCAGAGAAAGGCGAAGCAAAGTTCATAATTACCGGTTCATCCTCAAAACTGCTTGATTCTGAATACGCTACGCTTCTTTCAGGGAGGCACGTTGTAGTATACGTGCACCCTCTCAATCTGCTGGAATATAAGGATTTCACAAGATCAAGAGGTAACGTGAACGAATATGTCGAAATGGGCGGCTTTCCAGCGATAGTTCTTTCGGAGAACAAGGAAGATATAGTTAAAAGTTATTTTGACACCATAGTACTAAAAGATGTGATAAGCAGGTTCAGGATACAGAATCAGGATGAATTGGTCAGGCTGGCCAAATTTTACATAACAAGCATAGGTTCAAAAGTCACTTTCAACAGCGCAGCAAAATTCCTGAAGCTGCCAGTGAAAACTGTCTACAATTTTTCCTTATACCTAGAAAAGGCGTATTTGATATTTTTCCTAAAAAGGTTCTCGTTCTCGATAAAATCGCAGGACAATAGCCCGAAAAAGGCCTACACCATAGACAGTTCTTTCTCTTCCGTACTGGGGATCAACCCAATCAAAGCACGTGGCAGGCTACTTGAGAATTCAATAGCATCCACCCTGTACCTTATCTCAAGGCATGCAAGAGAATTCAACCTCTATTACTGGTATGAAAATAATAAAGAGGTTGATTTTGTAATAAAAGACCATAACAATTACAGGCTAGTGCAAGTGGCATATGAGATAAAAGAGGAAAGCACCAGGGAACGCGAATTATCAGCCCTCTTGGAATGTGCAAACAGGCTTAACGTAGAGAATTTGGATGTAGTGACTATGAATTATGAGGGAGAGGAACTAATAGGAGGCAGGACAATAAAATACTCAAAAGCAAACGATTGGATGAGCAAAATCCTTAAAGAATACGGTTTTGGCGTATAGTCAACAGCACAACAAGCCTTTCCGGCATGAAGCACTTGGCTATCTCCTTAATTCAGGATAGGGCGCAGCAAGCCTGTCTAGCTCCTCCTTATGCTTCTCGTACATGTTCCTCAAGGAGAGCACATGCTTGCATGGCTTGCCGTAATAGTGCCTGCTCTCGCATTCGCAGAACCCTCCCCCAACTATCTCCCTCCTCTGGCCTATGAAAGCAACAACATAGTGGTACATGCCCTTCCTGCTCTCGCTTTCAATGAATCCCTTGACGTATGCGCCGGAGCTGTTCTTGTTCACTGCCAGGATATACACCCCCTCCTTTCTATTCTTGAATATCCAATTAAATTCCGAAACCTCCTGCCTTGTGTATAGGTCCGGTGCATAGGACGACTTCAACTCCCTGCTTTTTGCATCAGCATTCAGCATTAAAATCACTGCAGTATGAGCAGGCCATATCCAAATATTTATGCGTTTTGCAGGGTCTTGCACAGAGCTTTTAGCCAAATACACCGATTTTGAAAAAGCCCGTAGCTATAGAAAAGTATATAATATTTGGATGAGATTATATATTTTGTTTTTATTTGCAAGTCCGCATACTGTTTTCTATTTTTGACGACGTAAAAAATGCAATCCTTC
>JAJYTM010000086.1 GCA_021793035.1 Microcaldota archaeon | reverse complement strand
CACTTCCTGTTCAGCGACATGCCCACTATGTGCTGGGCGAGCACGTCCAACGCGTTCTCAGGCACAGAAAATGAATCCAGGTGCCTTTTCATGGCGGCATCGAGCATGACCGTGCATTCGACAACATCGTCCCTGTCCATTGATATTATCTCGCCCTTGGCCACCTCCTTGAATGAATGGCCGGCCCTGCCTATGCGCTGTATGGCCCTCGTAACGCTCTTCGGCGAGCCGAGCTGTATCACGTCCTCTATCGTTCCTATGTCGACGCCGAGCTCGAGGCTCGTCGATGTCACTGCGCACTTCAGCGCCCCTTTCTTCAGCATGTCCTCCACTTCCATGCGCGATTCCCTTGAAAGAGAGCCGTGGTGGGCAGCTATATCCTCGCCGTAATTGAAGCGCTTCTTTAGATTAAACACCACGCGCTCGGTGCCGCTCCTCGTGTTTGTGAATATCAGCGTGGTCTTGTATCTCTTTATCGCCTTGTCCAGCTCTTTGTAGAGCGCGTCCTCTATCTCATCGCTATCTGTGTATATCAGGTCCTTTACAGGGCTTTTTGATACCACGTCGAGCTTCTTGCTCCATGACGCATCGACGACCTTGCAGTCGCGCGGCTTGCCGTTGCCAACGCCTACTAGGAATTTCGCCGCTTCCTCTATTGGATAGAGAGTTGCGCCGAGGCCTATGCGCACGGGCTTGCCGCGAATCAGTTCCGTCAGCCTTTCGAGCGTAAGCGAGAGGTGCACTCCGCGCTTGTTATTGGCAAGCTCGTGTATCTCGTCCACTATTATATACTCGAGCTTGTCCATGTTCTCCATGAATTTCCTAGAGTTTATTATTATTGCGAGGCTCTCAGGAGTAGTAACGAGTATGTTGGGTGCCTTGAGCAGCTGCTTCCTCCTCTCCTGCTGCGTTGTGTCGCCCGTCCTTACGCCTATGGTGACCCTCTGCATGTTCCCCTTGATTATTTCTGTGCCTTTTTCCTTGATTATCCTGCCGTAAATATCTTCCAGGGGCTTCATTAGGTTGCGGTATATGTCGTTGTTCAGTGCCCGCAGCGGAGATACGTATATGCAGTATATCTTGTCCTCGAGATCTCCTGCAAGAGATTTGTCGAAAAGCTTGCTTATTATTGACAGAAATCCGGATATTGTCTTGCCAGAGCCCGTAGGCGCCGTAACGAGGACGTTCTTGCCTTCGCCGATAAGCTTGAACGTGAATTTCTGCGGTGGTGTGAGCTCCCTGAAGCTATCCTCGAACCATTTGCGCACGTACGGATTCAGCGATGAAAGGCTCTCCTCGTCGCTGAACGGCTTGCTCAGGTATTCTATCATATCCACATCTGCAAGGATTCGCTATAGCCTTGTATATGTCAAAAGCTAAAAAAGTGTACTCTGCCGCGGATTACTTGCTTACTGAGATTTTGCGCTCTCGTATATTTCGGCTGCGCCGCGAAGCATTATGAATGTAAACAGCGCACCTACAAGGACGTACCCTATCAGTATGGGATAGCTGTTGACATAAACCAGTATAAGGTATGCGAAGGTTATGAACTTGAGAGCGTTTATCACTGCACGGCTCGTGTTTGATGAGTATATCGCCCTTGCGAATGTGGACTTCATCTTTGATGATGTTCCCTTTGCACCCATCATCGCATCGGCGAACGAATGCCTGACTATGATCAGAAGCAGTATTATCAGCGGTATTATGTGCAGGTATGTGAACACCACCCACATCGAGTACTCTGCCACGCGGTCTCCGGCTATGTCCATCCTTGGCCCGAAGCGTGCGGTCTCGGAGACCTTGTGCTTGTATTCTACTATCTCATCGTGGGCCTTCTTGTCGTTGAGCACGGTAGCTTTCATGTATCTTGCTATGCCTACCTTGTGCTTGCTCACCTGCCATACTGCAAAATAGCCATCGAAGGCGTCTAGGATCAGCGCTATGGCGAATATTATTATTGTCAGGTAGGATGGAAACTTTATCAGTATGAGATACACTACAACCAGTACCAGCGCTGTCCTGAACAGCGTGGTTTCGTCTGCCGCTCTCATGAGATATCATCTACACTGCGCAATCCGGTGCGTTCACGGATATGGAGCTATTCCTGATGTTATTCCGGGAGTTATTGCCGTAACATTGCTCGGAAAAAGCGGTGAGGTTATTACTGATGAGAATATTCCGAAAGCGAATGCCATCATCAGTATGAGCACCAGCGCTATCGAGAGTATTTCGCTCACGAGCACTACAATCACGCTCTTATAGCGCTCTATGTGGTGCTGCGAAGACAGCGCTATCACCAGGACTACGAAACTCCATATGCCGAATATGAAAGCCAGGAATACGCCTATGACAGGTATGCTTATCGCCCAGTAGAACAGAAGCGTCGGCATGAGGCTGAACATCACAGCTGCAAAGGTTTTTTCGTATCCTCCTTTCCAAGCATTAAGGAAGTTCTTGCCTATGAGCTGGTACACTATCGATACTATGAACAGTATTATCGGCACTGCTACGAATATCCCTATTATCGCTGACACAATTGATACGATAGGGACGCTGACTGGCATCACCGCTGCTATGCTTCTGCCAAATGGATTTAGGCCGCCGCTCGAATATATCCCGAGCGCTGACATGACCGTTATCGCTATTGCAGCGAGCACTACGGATATTATAGCCATCGAATAGTATATCTTGAGCGAACCCCATAAGTCCAGGTTCACTGCAGTCTCCTTGCCCGGATGGAATACTGCCATCAC
>JAJYTM010000085.1 GCA_021793035.1 Microcaldota archaeon | reverse complement strand
GAGTGCTGCAGTACCTTCCTGTTTCTGTGAAGGATTGCATGTGCACCGAAGGCATAAGGACCACTGCAGGCTCGAAGATACTTGAGACATACGTGCCCAATTTCGATGCTACTGCAGTAGCGAAGGCGAAAACAGCGGGCGGCATGATATTGGGGAAAACTGCCCAGGACGAATTCGGGTTCGGCACATTTTCTACAAACTGCGCCTATCAGGTGCCTAAGAATCCATACGATCCTGAAAGAACCTGCGGAGGCAGCAGTGGAGGTGCGGGGTGTGCTACTGCGGCAGCAGACTTCCCCCATATAGCAATAGCAGAATCTACTGGGGGCAGCATAACTGCGCCTGCCGCATTCACCGGCACTGTCGGTCTGACACCTACATATGGAAGGGTATCAAGATACGGCCTGATAGACTACTCAAACAGCATGGACAAGGTGGGTGTAATATCCAAGGAGGTATATGATTCAGCCCTTATGCTTTCAGTAATAGCGGGGCACGATCCGCTCGATTCGACCAGCTACAACAAGGGCAGCGAAGATTTCACTAAATATATAGGCAAGGATGTCAAGGGCATGAAGATAGGCGTGCCGAAGGAATATTTCAGCGGCATAGACGGCAATGTCAAGAAACTGGTGGAAGATGCGATTGCCAGGCTTGAAGGGCGGGGAGCAGAGATATCGGAGATTTCACTGCCAAGCACAAAATACGCAATTGCTGCATACTACATAATTGCAATGGGCGAAGCGTCGACGAACTTGGCCAAGTACTGCGGCATGCGCTACGGCAAGCAGGATAAAATAAGCGGCGAGTTCTCCGAATACTTCTCAAGCATACGCTCCAGCGGCTTTGGAGAGGAGGCGAAGAGGCGGATAATATTAGGCACATACATGCGCGCCGCAGGTTTCCGGGATGCATACTATATGAAAGCGCTGAAGGTGCGCAGCCTCCTGATAAAGGAATTCAAGGTAGCATTCAAGAACGTGGACGCAATAGCGACCCCATCAATGCCCATGCTGCCTCCTAGGTTTGATGATATAGCCAAGCTCTCTCCTCTGGAAATCTACAACATGGACAAGATGACCACTGCGCCCAATCTGTGCGGCTTCCCAACAATATCCATGCCTGTTGGCACATCGCAAGGCCTGCCTGCCGGCATGCAATTGATAGCCGATCATTTCATGGAGGGCAGGCTGATAAGCTTAGCCGCAGCTGCAGAGGTAATAAAATGAGCATAATGATAGGATTGGAGGTCCACTGCCAGCTCAACACTGAGAGCAAGCTCTTCTGCTCATGCGAAGCTTATCCCAAGGATGCGCAGCCCAACCGCTCCACATGCGAGATATGCCTTGGATATCCCGGCACAAAGCCCGTCATAAACAAGAAGGCCATAGACCATGTCATAAGCATAGGGCTGGCTCTGGGATGCAGGATAAACGCGGAATCATACTTTTCTAGGAAGACATACTTCTATCCAGACATGCCTAAGAACTACCAGATCACGCAATACGAAGTGCCTATAGCGTCTGAAGGCTCGATAGAAGTAAACGAAATGAAGATAAGAATAAGACGAGTGCATCTTGAGGAGGATCCGGCAAGGATAGTATACGCTGACGGGAATCTTGAGACGGCAAGCCATGTGCTTGTGGATTACAACAGGGCCGGCACGCCCTTGGCAGAGATAGTGACCGAGCCTGACATGAAGAGCCCGAAGGAAGCAAGGGCCTTCTTAGAGAAGCTCTCAACGATATTGGAATACTTGAGGGTGTATGACCAGTCGAAAGGTGCATCGTTGCGAGTTGATGCGAACATTTCGGTCGATGGAGGGGAGAGGGCAGAAGTGAAAAACGTTACCGGATTCGAGAATGTCGAGAAGGCATTGAACTACGAAGCGGTTAGGCAGCAGAACATAGTGAGGCTGGGGCGGAAGGTAGAGAGGGAGACGAGGCACTTCGACGAGGTGGCAAAGACGACAAGGACGTTGAGGAAGAAGGAATTCGAGGAGGATTACGGATACATATTCGATCCCGACCTTCCTGTGCTCGACATATCGGGCGAGTGGAAAAGCAAAATAGAAAAAGGAATGCCGGAGCTGCCCGACATCATGGTAAAGCGCTTCTTAAAGCAGTACGGCATAGGCGATTATGATGCCAAGGTTATAGTTTACACTGGCAAGGATTTCGCATCATTCTTCGAGGATGTGTGCAGGATATACAGCAAGCCGAAGGCTGCATCCAGGTGGATGATAAACTACCTCCTCAAGAGCCTCAACTGGAGGTCGGAGCGCATATCGCAGTCAAAGGCATCGCCAGATACCTTCTCTGAGCTGCTCACCATGGTAGATAAAGGGGAAATAACTGAAAGATATGCCAAGGAGCTCATAAAGGAATATGTTGATACCGGGTTGCATCCCGCAGAGATAGCCTCAAGGCTTGGTCCAAAGCCCTCTTTGCAGGGCCTAAGGGATATAGTTAAAAAGGTTATAAAAGATAATACCAAAGCCGCGTCTGAATTCGCCGCAGGTAAAAACGATGCGCTCGCATACTTGATAGGTGCGGTGCTCAAGGAGACGGGCAAGCGGGGAGACCCAAAGGAAATAGCGAAGATGATAAAAGAAGAGATATCAGATGCCTCTGTAGCTCAGTAGGTAGAGCGACTGGCTGTTAACCAGTAGGTCGTAGGTTCGAGTCCTACCGGAGGCGTAATATTTGGGTAATGTCATGGAAGGCACAGATGGCTGGTCGAGGACGTGCAGGCTTG
>JAJYTM010000006.1 GCA_021793035.1 Microcaldota archaeon | reverse complement strand
CGGCATCATATGCAGGCCTGAATGCAACCGCTACGATACACTTCAGGGCACCGTTGCTATACTCCTTTGACGATATGGTCGCATCTGACATAAGCTACATAGGCCCCAATGCAATCGAGAACGCGAGTATCACAATAAATAACAAGACCTATTCACTTGGCAACCTGAGCAGGACAGGGCTTGTGCTCCTCAACGGCACCATGAATAACTACACGATTCAGGGATCCATAACAACAAACGGCACAGAATATGCATTCAAGAACATAACATTGTGCAATCTTTCATATACGGGCATCAACGGCTCGCTGCTCACATGCACGCAGCCTTCAATAAAGATATATTACGAGCCGGTCTACAAGCAGAGCGGCTCGGTGTACGTGGCGGACGAGGGCAGTTCACAGGTCAGCATAATAAACACTACGTCAGGCAAGGTTGGCAACGTCAGCGTAGGCTTCCTCCCCACAAGCGTTGCGGCAGGAGCCAAGAACGTATACGCTACAGACTCGCTATCCGATGAGCTTAGCGCCATAAACAAGAGCACTGGAAATGTCAAAAATATTTCTTTGAGCATACTGCTGCCTACTTCTACTGCCCTGCATAAGGGCAACGCATTCATAACCAGCATACTTACCGATACAGTATATGAAGTAAACCTTACCTCCGGATCCACTCTTGAATCAGCATCGACAGGCCTGCTTCCGTTGAGCCTGTCTGTGGGCAGCAATGGGTATGTATATGTGGCCAACGCAGGCTCCGGCAACGTGAGCGTATACAGTGTGTCGAGCCTGACGTTCCTGAAGAACATATCAACAGGATTATTCCCAGAAGGGCTGGCAATGTCTAATGATGGCAGCCATGCATACGTGGCGGATAACCTCTCATCAGAGATAACAATAATAAACACCACAACCAACTCCGTGCAAAAAACACTCAGTTCTGGGCCGTTCACTACCAGCGTAGCGGTATCTCCGAACGATGCTTTCCTGTATGCGACTAGCCTAGGCACCAACCAGCTATGGGTGATAAACGCAACGACGGGCAACGTGGTCAGGAAGATACCGACAGGCATAGCCCCGTACTACGTGACGCTTTCGTCTAACGGTGCATTCGCATACGTGGCCAACCTTCTTTCGGACAATGTGACAGCGATAAGCACAATCAACTATACCGTAGTAGGGTCGTACAACGTAGGCGTATTGCCTGTGGGCATAGCTTATGTATGATATGTAGCTAGGTGACAAGGGTATGGATGGCGATGAAGATAGGATGCCGAACTGCGCCGTTTGCGGCAGCAGGATGGTAGAGATACGCGGCTGCCACTACAAATGCATGAACTGCGGAAGGGAGATAGACTGCTCCGACCCGTACTGATGCGAGACAACACAAAATGCCATGAAGCATGGCAGCTTGCAATCGTTGCAGGAACCTTTTTAAAAGTGGCATCCTATGGTATAATGTGGTAGGATGAACGGGCAGAGCATAGGCGTGTATGCCGGAAGCTTCGACCCTCCAACCAACGGCCATGTATGGATGATAAAGGAGGGCGCCAGGCTTTTCGACAAGCTCATAATAGCGATAGGCGTGAACCCCGAGAAGGCGTATTCGTTCACCATAGAGCAGCGCGTGGAGATGCTGAAGGGCATAACGAAGGGCATGGACAACATAAGCATAAGGTATTTCGAGAACATGTTTCTGGTCGATTACGCAAAGAAAATAGGCGCAAAGTTCATACTGCGCGGGATAAGGGATTCCAAGGATTACGAGTACGAGAAGAGCATACGCAGCGTCAATGAGAACATAGGCAAGAGCATAATGACTGTGTTCCTGATGCCGCCAAACAATCTGAGCTCGGTTAGCTCAAGCCTGGTGAAGGGCCTCGTGGGCACTTCGGGGTGGGAGCGCGTTGTAAAAAAGTACGTCCCTGCCATAGTGGTCGGCTATCTCAAGACGAAGTACGAAGCGATAGGCAAGAAGGGCGCAATGATCGGCATGGACAACGATTGATTTGCAGAAGTACATAAAAGAAGGAAAGAGAATCAAGGTTTATGGCAAGATTATGGGTAAAATCAAGTAGTGTTGTTTATGGGTTTGTTTGATCTCTTTTTATGGCATCCTAAGGAAGAATGCTTATATAAGAGTTGGAATCATAGAAAATGGACCTGGGCTGGTCAAAAAATAGAACGGACAATATCAATAAACGAAGCGGTTGTTCGTATTTACTGTGATCCTGCTGATATTTCGGATATGCATGAGTGTACATTTAGGATATCTAAAGGAATATGCAAAATTAGGATAAGAAATTTTGTTGACCAACTAAATATATTACATAAAGAATATTGGTTAACTACCCCGGTAAATAATATTAAATTCAAGAAAGAAACGATTATAAGAACAATGCAAGGGCAAACATATGGTGGGAAATATACCTATCCAGTAACTACTTATTTGTATACGTTAAAAATTTTAGATAAAAATAAACTGAGAAATGTGAATATACACTCTCAAATCGTTAGGAGACGTGGTACTGCAATAGTTGATACACCAAAGGGCATACTTGTAGCAGCACATCACAATACCTGGCTGTTACCAGGTGGGGGTGCCAATAAAGGAGAAAGTAGAGAAAAGGCAGCTATACGGGAACTACGAGAGGAAACTGGGTTAAAGGCAACAAGTTGTAAATATTTATTTGAATATGATGAACCAGATGACGGTAGAAAGATCAGGAATCTGCATAAAGTATTTTTAATCGAAGCAGAAGGTAAACCCAAACCCAACCATCATGATGTTTACCATTTAGCGTTCTGGAAATCAGGCTCAGACATTGTTTTGAGTCCCACTACAAAAACGATTGTAGAGAGGTACTTGAATGAATTTAAAACGCGCTGATGCTATAGTAAAACTGCGATTTAACCATTATATGCCATATAGTGATGTTGAATAGAATATCCAATCGGCGAATTGCAGTTACTTTGTAGCAACCAGTTGTTCATATAGTTTATTACACTTTTAGCAGCTGACGAATTAAGCATAACATGTTGATTTGGTGTTTGCGATAAGTTAATTATACTATTTATCCAGCACGTAGTGTTATGAGCGGTTGCATTAACATAATAAAATCCGCTCACATTATATTGTGCCGAAGAGCAAGTCTGCCCGAAATAACAAGTGTTATAATTTGTAATAGTTATCTGATCTGTCCAGTTTGCAGTCTGAAAGACTACTTTCGAGTTGTATGTTACCGATGGATAATATAAGAAGAGATAAGCAAGAATTAGTGGTACAACTATAAATGCAATTGCAGGACCAATCATATGCTTTTTCCTAGGTGCAGAGGCTATTTCGCCGCTACTCATTATTATGCCCCCAGCTAAAGCAACCAAAGGGCCTATAAAAATTGCGGATAATGTAGCAGCAGATGCATACATCCACATTAATGAACCAATGCTAACTACAATGCCTCGTCTTATAATCAATCCAACTGGGATTGCAAATAAGGTCAGTAAAATTGCCAATTGAGGTAACGAAGTAACTGTTAATCCTTGACCCGTTAATACACCAAATGCACCAAAACCAAATATCGAAAATATTACATCATAATAAAATGTTGCTAGACTTGTTGGTGAACCGGCAAAAATCATCCATTCTACAAATAAAGAGATAAATACTATTACCGTACCAAAGAGGATTATTCCTTGTGTTGACCTCGCATGCATGTTAGAACCTTCTAAAATCTATTAGACTGTTATATTTTTGTGTCCGTAAGATGACTAGCATTAACTTTTCATTTTCTACCTCATTTTGTCTTTCCACGTACATGCACTATGCGTTGCTTTATCTATTTCCGCTATACGATAATTTTAGTAGTGGTATTTATGCTTTTTGCCCCGCTAGAACTACGTTAAAATCTTACCTCTAAGAAACACCAAATTTACCGACGACAAATTTTTGCTTAGACGACAAAACATGGGGGACATTTCGATGACTTATATATAACCCCACGAACAGGATGGGGAGTAAGGGATTTGAACCCTTATTACCAGCGCCCAAGGCTGGCAGTCTGCCAGGTTAGCGTAACTCCCCTCCGTGTAAACATATTAGAGCTGTAAAGCTTTAAAATACCTTTCAACCCTCTCTGTTGGATATATATAAGCATAAGGCCCGCTTAGGGGCAGAGGACTTCGGCGTCATCTGCGTATGTCGATGCCTATGTGCAGGAAAACGTCCTTTCCGTTGTTCTCTCTTCTCACATATGTCAGGTCATCTGGTATGCGCCACCTGCCTACGTCCCCGTTGTTCCTTGTTTTTTCTATTCTTTCCGTTGCATTCATTTCATCACTTAAGCATGAATGCTAACGAGGGCGTATATAGAATGAGCATAAAAGTATATAGGCTTTTTGTTTTTGCGCTAAAAATCGGCGAAGTTTTAGTGGGGATAGCACGCGCGTGCACTTATGCATCATTGACGAGTTTCATGAACTCGTTCAGCGCAACATGGAGCTCCTTGTAGCCGTCATCCTCGGTGAAATGCACTTTCAGCGGCATTATATTGACCTTCGCATCAAGCTCCGCCCTGAATATCTTCGAGTCTTCTACTGGCACATATGGATCCTCCTTGGCCATTATGATCCTCGTGCTTCCCACCTTGCTCTTTATCGCGCTGAAGTCTATAGGGGTCTCAAGCCATGGCTTTGCCGTAATCCTGTCGCTTTCTGTGCCCAGCGCCGCGTCCTTCAGGTGCAACCACGGCGCTATGAGGAGCATGCCCTTTATGCTGCCCGACTGCGAGCCCTGGAGGAACCTCAGTATCGCCTGGCATCCAATGCTGTGGCCAACCATATATGTGCGTTCGTCTATGTACCTGCTGCTCTGGCCTATCGCATCGACCCATGCGCCGATAGCAGGCTTGGCTGGGTCGGGCATCTTAGGAACAAATGTCTCAAAACCCTTCTCCTTCAATGCGCCCGCTAGCCATTTATACCAATCAGTATGAGGGCTGCCGTCCCACCTGTGTATTATGAATACTCTATCCGGCATCTCTGCGTCACTCGTCTTATAAGGAGCTTATAAGCTTCAATATTCTTAAACCTATCCATATAAGGCGATTCATGAATATGGAATGCTGAGCAGCGGCTTTACCAAAGAGTTTAAAAAAGTGCAAGTCAATATATACTACGGATTCGATGATAATCGGTTTGACCGGTATGCCCGGCAGCGGCAAATCTACAGTAGCGGATTACTTGCGTGACAAGTACAAGTTCTCTATAATAAACATGGGAGACATAGTGCGGGACGCCATGTCTGCCGAGGGGCTGGAGATCAACAGCGACAGCCTGCGCGAGTTCTCGGAGAACATGAGGAAGGCATATGGCTATGCAGCCATAGCGCAGATGACCGTCAAAGTAATAGGCAATAGGTATAAGGGCAAGCATCTATGCATAGACGGCATACGCAGCCCGTGGGAGATAAGGTATTTCAAGGATACGCTGGACAGCGAGTTTGTCATGCTGGCGATAGATTGCCCCACAGAGATAAGGCACAGCCGCCTCCTAGCCCGTTCAAGGAAGGATGATCCTGAGACCAGGGAGGGCCTTTCAAAGCGCGACGGGAAGGAGGAAGGGTTCGGAGTACTGGAAGCCATTAAGCTGGCCGATTTCAAGTTATCGAACACTAGCACGATAGAGGCGCTGTACAGGGATTTGGAAGTGGTGCTCAAAAATAAGGAAAAGCAAAAGTCAAAGAAAACTTGATGCAATCGCAATCGCCAGAACATTCCTACCAGGTGCGGTGGTAGGTTTTTATTCCTTTAATGCTAAAGTATAATGTCAAATTCGTGTGCTGATGCCTATGCAGAGAGTAGACCTGCCCTGGACTGAGAAATATCGCCCTAATGCTTTGGACGAGGTCATAGGCCAGGAGCTGGTGGTTAACCGCCTGAAGGCGTTCGTAGCCAGCGGGAACTTCCCGAACATGATATTCGCAGGCACTGCAGGCATAGGCAAGACCACATGCGCCATAGCTTTTGCAAAAGACCTCTACAAAGGGAATTTAACTGGCGCGTTCAAGGAGCTCAATGCCAGCGATGCCAGGGGAATAGACGTTATAAGGGGCGAGGTGAAGGAGTTCGCCAAGACCATATCTATGGGCAATGTGCCCATAAAGATAATATTTCTTGACGAGGCAGATTCGTTGACCGCAGATGCGCAGCACGCTTTGAGGAGGACGATGGAGAAATTCTCCGCCGAAACTAGGTTCATACTGAGCGCCAATTACGCCAACAAGATAATAGAACCCATACAGAGCAGGTGCGTTGTCTTTAGGTTCAAGTCGCTCAACGAGGACAATATGAAGGCTTACATAGAAAGGGTAGTGAAGGCAGAAGGGCTGGAGATAAACGACAAGGCCATAGAGGCCCTCATGTATGTGAGCGACGGCGACATGAGGAAGCTCACCAACATACTCCAGAGCAGCGCAATGCACAGCAAGAAGATAAGCGAGTCGAGCATCTATGAAGTCGCTGCGCGCGCCCGCCCAAAGGAGATAACGGCGATGCTGAAGGCGGCAGTGAGCGGCAATTTCAACATGGCTAAGAACGAGCTAGATAACCTGATGCTCAAGAACGGCATGAGCGGAGAAGACGTGCTGCTGCAGTGCTATCGCGAGGTGCAGAACCTTGCAATAGACGAGAGGGTAAAGCTTTCGGTTCTCGCGAGCGTCGGCGAGACCAACTTCAGGATAGTAGAAGGAGCAAACGAAAGGATACAATTGGAAGCCATGCTTGCCAACATAGCGCTCCTGGCAAAGCCGCACAAGGACTGATGCCTTTTCATCATGTCAGAGTAAGTTCCAAAGGACCTGCATAGCTGATATCGGGCGCCTGTATATAGAACACGACTATGTAGCTATTCTCGTTGTCCACCTTGAATGGCAGCTTGGGGTCGCTGCTGACGAAATTGAACGGTCTATTTACATTTACACTTTTCACCCCGTCGCCTAGGCTGAGTATCTTGTACATCTGTATCGAATTCTTGAAAATCTGGTTCTTTTCCAGCTCCATGACAAGCTCGGAGTTCTCTATGTTGACCTTCCTACTCCCTCTTATTAGCGTTACTCTGTTTATTTCAACTCTCACTTTCTCCTTCGGTGCATCTGCAAACCTCACCTGCATAGGTCCCGAATAGCTCTGTTCAGGCGCTTCAACCCTGAGCTTGAAGACAATGCTCTCTCCGTTAGCCAGTTCCTGCGGCGGCATCGGGTCAATACTGAGCAGCTTGAACGGTGGGTCTAATGTTATCCCATTTATGCGCAGCTTCTCTTCTATTATTGCTGAACCCAAGGCATCCCTTATTTTTTCGGCATCCTCACTCCTGTTATGGAAAGGTATATCAACCTCAAACTCCTTGCTCTCGCTTTCCAGCCCTGGTAGAGTATGCACTGCACCCATCCACCTTATGTTGATGTTGGTGACCCTTACTGCCACTTTCTTTGCCTCCCTCTTCTTGAATATGCCTGAAAAACTAAATTTCATATCAATGCCCTTTTAAGATAAATGATAAGCGTTCCTTAAAGATATATAACACATGCCGTCAATTTTTGTAGTTCATTATCCTTGCTTCCAGCGAGCATTTATTAAAAGCGCAAGAGAACACCCATAGGTGTTTGAATGGTAATGGAAAACGACAATGCGGCAGACTTCAATCTCGATGGGTCTGACGGAAGGAAGCATTCGCTGTCAGAGTTCAATGGAAAGTACCTCGTGCTTTATCTATGTGGGCGTAAAACCCACACTCTTTAGAGGTGGGATATAAGCCCACTGCAAAGTATATAAATGTAAGTAGGGAGTAGGGTAATAAATATGGTCGTCATGAAAACTGCATATAAATACAGGGCATATCCTTCAAAGAAACAGAAGGGAATACTTAATCGTCAGATGTTCCTTGCAAAGGAACTTTACAACCTCCTCCTTGAGAAATCAAAAACATACTACAAGGAAACAGGAAAGACCCTAACAGAATACAGAATGGATGTCTGGATTACGCAAATAAAGAAGGAAAAACCAGAATTCGCAGAATTGCATTCGCAGGTTCTCCAGAATGTCTCAAAAAGGGTATCAGATGCTTACAGGAATTTCTTCAGAAGGTGCAAGGAAAAGAAACAGGGAAAGAACGTAAAGGTCGGATTCCCACGATATAAAAAGTTTGTCTCATCATTGACATATCCCCAAACAAACGGTTTCAAGATAGAAAAGAAGAACGTGGAACTCTCAAGGATAGGAAGGATGAACTTCGTAAATCACAAGGATATAGAAGGAAAAGTCAAAACGCTTACTATTAAGAAGACAAAGTCGCAGGAATGGTATATTACGATTGCAGTTGAAAAGGAGGATAAATCATTCATATCAAACAGTAAGGGCAAAGTCGGAATAGATTTGGGCATAAGTCAGTATGTTGCACTTTCGGATAATACAATAATACAAAATGCCAGGATAACAAAGCATCAAAGGAACCATGCAAGAGTTCTGCAACAGAATATCTCAAGAAAGAAGAAAGGCTCTAACAACAGAAAGAAAGCAGTAGTAAGATTTGCAGGATATTCAGAGCATATTGCAAGGATAAGGCAAGACACACTTCACAAGATTTCGCATCGGTTGGTAAATTCATATTCACTGATCGCATATGAAGATTTAGAGATACCGAATATGGTAAAGAACCATAGATATGCGAGGTCAATAGAAGAATGTTCTTGGGGCAGTTTTACCAACTATCTGCAATACAAGGCTGAGAGTGCTGGTTGCGCAGTGGTTGGTGTAAATCCCCAATATACCACAATGACTTGCAGTAATTGTGGAAACATACAGAAAATATCAATATCGCAGAGAACATTCATCTGCGAGAAGTGCAGTATGAGAAAGGACAGGGACATAAATGCAAGCATAAATATACTCAACAGAGCTTTGAACGTACAGAGTTCAAATTTTGACAGCTATGCTGTCAAAGCTACCGAAGGACATTCGGGAAGTCAAGCCTGTAGAGACAATGTAAGACCTTCTGCAAGGGAGGCGGTTGCCAAAGAAGCAGGAACTATACGGGTGGCGTCATGACGACCAATCATAGCCACTCTGGAAGCCCACGACTGAAATCGTGGGAGGATGTCACTTCTACCCGAAGGATAACACTCCGGGATGCACTATAGAGGCAAAGGAGTTCAACAAGCACCTGGACGAGCTCAAATCGCTGAATGCTGCGGTTGTCGGTGTAAGCAAGGATGACCTTAAATCTCCTGGCAAGTTCGTCGAAAAATGCGACCTCCAATTCCTGCTGCTCTCCGATTCCAATAGTGAAGTCATAAGAGCTTACGGGGACAGAGGCATATTCGGCGTAGGCACGCTGCGGAACACTTATCTGATAAAGGACGGCAAAGTCCTGAAAGTGTTCACTAAGGTGAAGCCAAACGGCCATGCTGAAGAAGTCATCGAGGCCATAAAGTCAATCAAGTGAGCAGGGGCCTACAAAGCGAATGCCGCCTAGCTACAGCCCTTGCTACATCTACCTCTTTTCTACAAGGTAGTTGCCGATTATTAGCCTGTCTGCGCCGGTATTCTCAAGCGTCCATATAGCATCCCCCGGAGACATGGCTATCGGCACGCCATGCTTGTTCAGGCTGGTGTTAAGCACCGCCCCTATACCTGTGCCTCTCTTCACCTTCTTTATGAGCTCCCTGTACTGCTTGTTCTCATTGCCCAGTATCTGCGGCCTAGTCGTGCGGTCTATATGCGAAGCCGCTATCATATCCTGATAGTACTCGTCCCTGACCCTATTCGCGGAGGTCATGAACCTGTTGGGCGATATGTAGTCGCTGAGAAGCTTTCTTGCATCCTCCTCCAGTATGGTGCTCGCAAAAGGCTGGTAGTACGGCCGCTTCTTGATCAGCAGGTTTAGCTTTTCCCTATTTTCGTAGATGCCAGGCAGCGCCAGCACGCTCCTGTTGCCCAGCGCTCTCGGCCCGTATTCCATGCCTCCCTGGAACCAGAGCACTATCTTTCCATCATTTATCATCTCTGCAGCTACGCCTTCCGGATCGCTTATCCTCTCATGGCGTATGCTGCGGTTCCTGTTGCGCTTGAGCGCCTCGTATATCTGCTCATCCGAATATGAGGGGCCGAAATACGCGCTTTCTATCTGTTTATAGTCAATCCTGCCCTTCAGCATGAAGTCCACGTACATCGCAGCGCCGACCGACAGCCCTCCATCACCCATCTGCGGAAAAATGAAAAGGCGCCTTACCTCTGGCATGTGCTCAATCATGCTGTTTGTTATGACGTTCGAGAAGAATCCCCCTGCTACTGCTATGTCATGCACTCCTGTTTCGTCCACCCACTGCATGACCAGCTTCCTTACCTGTTCTTCGGCGTGCCTCTGCACGGCATATGCAAAAGACTCGCGGTCATTCTTTGAGAGTATATGGTCCTTCATGTATTCCGCCAGCAATAGCTCATTCCTTGTCCCACGCCTAGAAACGAATTCCATGCGCTTGGTATCATAGCGGCATATCTCATCGAGCCCCTTTATCTCCTTGGGGTAGGAGTACGCCGCAAGGCTCATCAGCTTGCCCTCATCCTCGCTGTAACGCATGTCGCAGGCGACCGTTGCGGCACCATAGAGGAGCCCAAGGCTGGTGCTCGCCTTGAAAGAGGCTAACCGCTCTATCTCGCCTCTGTTGCCTACGGATACGCTCCCGCTGAGCCCATCGCCTGCGCCGTCAAGCGTGATTATGAGGGCCTTCTTGAAGCCGGATGGATAATAAGCCGAGGCGGCGTGTGCAAGATGGTGATCTATAACATATACCTTCTTTTCCGACAGCCCTTTCCTAACCCTGCCTAGCCTCTTGCTGGTAATAGCACTGCTTATAGTGCTGCCTATTGCCTTCCAGAGGAATTTGGGGTTCTGGTTCTGCGATGCCCTATATACAAGGTTGGAGAAGTGCATGTGCAGCCTGGATGGTTTGTCGAGCTCGTGCCGCCAGAGCATCCTCCTCTTGATATCATGCTGCGGGAATATGCGCGAAACCAGCGCATTACCCCCTATCCATCCAAGGGCTATCGCGTCTATCTCGCCATTGCGCTCCCTGTCCAGGTACCTTATGGAGTTCGACGGGAACCCTACCTCATTCTTGCGCTTTGTGAACCTCTCTTCGTTAACGGCGCCTATTATGCTGGCATCCTCTACAAGTGCACCGCCAGCATCATGCGAATCATTAATGCCAATGACTGCCATTCTCAAACACCACCTGACTCGGAATCAATACTATTCAATTCTATAAATTTCAATACCACAGTATTTAGCATTATACCATGGCGAACGAGGCGTAATCGACAACGCTGCTGAAATCCCCGGTAGCTAAGCCGGAGTTGGAATAATCGAGGAGAACCCCCCTCTTGCAGCCCCTCTTTATTGCGTATTCCATTGCTACGGTTATCGGCCCGTAGCCACACGCGCTGCTTCCTATATCATCTACAAGCCTGTTGAATGCTGCATAATCAAGCGACTCAATCTTCCCGAAAAGAGCCCTGTCCTTCTTTTCACCCGCTTTCACAGGTTCATAATGGTTGAAGTCCGAAGAAGCTATAACTACGACGTTCCTGCCCAGCTTGTCTGCAGCATTCACTATCGCCGATGCAAGGTCGTCAGATGTTTCCAGGTCCTGGTAGCCCATGCATATGAAGGCGGCCTTCTTGTCTATCCCCAGGCGCTGAAGGAATGGCAGCTGCACCTCTATAGAGTGCTCCCCTCCATGCGCGCTCTCGTCAAATTCCGCATTAGAAGAAGATTCCACAATGGCCCTGGAGAGCTCCAGGTCGTTCCTGACTATGCCCAAAGGGGTTTCCCAATCAGCTGCAGAAACAGATACCTGCGTCCCAATCCCTGTATGGTTGGGACCAACCAGCACAATGCTGTCAATGTCCTTGATATGCGCATTCATAGACAATGCCTTGTATGTGTATGCTGCAGTCTTACCTGAATATTTGTAGCCTGCGTGCGGCGATACATATGCGCAGCCTTTTTCCATGCCTTCGGGTATCATGGCTTCATCTATCGCTCCGGATATGAAAGCATCGAGTTCCTTTGCGCTGCTGCTATAAAACTCTCCAGCGACAACGCTCCTGCGTAATGGCATATTTGAAGAACGCATCTAACCAATAAAAAGATATCTGGGCAATAGGTAAATGGATGTTGCGGGTGTAAGGTTGGGCCTTGTCGTATACATGGATATGGATTCCTTTTTCGCTGCATGCGAGGAGCTTAGGCACCCGGAACTGAAGGGCAAGCCATTCGTGGTTGGAACGAGCTCTGATACAGATTCCAGGGGCGTGGTGCAGACCGCAAGCTACGAAGCCAGGAAGTACGGCATAAAGAGCGGCATGGGGCTGTTCATGGCTAAGAAGGCGTATCCCGAACTGGTTGTGCTCAAATCCGACGAGGTCTATTACGAAAGCACTTCGGACAAGATAATGGCAGTGCTCAATGGCTTCGGATTCCCTGTGGAGCAGAACAGCGTCGACGAGGCAGCAATAGACGTGGGCGACGTAGGATATGACAAGGCAATAGAAATAGGCAAGGAGATCAAGGGCAGGATAAAGGAAAAGATAGACTTGCCGTGCACTATCGGAGTAAGCTTTGGGAAGTATTTTGCCAAGATGATGTGCGACGCCTCTAAACCTGACGGCTTCGGCGTGCTGAGGGAATCTGAAATCCAAGGCTTCTTGCGAGGCAAGCCCATAGGTAAGCTGCCGGGGGTGGGCAAGAAGACAGAGGAGCGCCTGCTGGCGATGGGCATAAAGACCATAGACGATCTGGCAAATGCAAACCTGCAGTCGCTCATATCCAAGTTCGGCAGCGCTGCAATAGAGATGCACAATCTCGCAAGAGGCATAGACGAGAGCAGGATAGTACAGTACAACATAATCAAATCGATAGGCAGGGAAAGGACACTAGACAGCGATACGAACGATATCGCCGTGCAGGAGAAGATGCTGCTAACTCTGTCTGAAGAAGTCAGCAAGGACGCCGCAGGCAAGGGCTTCTGGTTCAAGGCGGTTGGGCTCAAAGTCAGGTACTCAGACTTCTCGCAGATAACAAGGAGCAGGCAACTGAGCCATTATTCATCCTCCAAGGAAGACATATATAGGATAGCAAAGGACCTGTTGAGGGACACGCAGGCTGATATAAGCGTGAGGAAGCTCGGTGTCAGGGTGTTCATGCTCATAAAGAGGTCCGGCCAGGCTACCTTGTAATCGCAGCTGCTACTGCTTTGCCGAATCGCCCTTGTGCGACTCCGAATATTCTAGCTTCTGCAGGTATTCCCTTGCCTCGAGCGCCGCTTTCGCTCCGCTTCCAGCAGCTGTTATTGCCTGCCTGTACTTCTTGTCAGCAACGTCTCCTGCTACAAAAACGCCATCTATGTCCGTCTTGACTTCGTCCCTGGTTATTATGTAGCCCTGGTCGTCGAGTGCGAGGCTGCCCGCCAGGTATTTAGTATTCGGCTGATAGCCTATCGCTACAAACACGCCATCGATGTTCATCTGCTGCGTTTCTCCTGTCTTGAGGTTCTTTATCTTTATGCTTGTAACCTTGGAGTCTCCAAGCACCTCGTCTATGGCGGAATCCCATATGACCTTTATCTTCGGGTTCGATAATGCGCGCTCCTGCATTATCTTGCTCGCCCTGAAGGCGTCGCGCCTATGGATTATTGTAACACTATTGGTGAACTTTGTAAGGAATATCGAGTCTTCCATCGCAGTGTCGCCGCCTCCTACCACTACTACGTTCTTATTCTTGAAAAAGGGCGCGTCGCACGTTGCGCAGCTGCTTACACCCTTGCCTATAAACCTCTGTTCCGACGGTATGCCGAGCCATTTTGCCGAAGCGCCCGTGGCTACTATCACGCTCTTGGCCTGGTACTCCGCAGACGACGTCTTGACCTTGAAAGGCTTCGAGCTAAGATCTACAGACATTACGTCCTCAGCTACAAACCTAGAGCCGAATTTTTCAGCCTGCTTTCTCATCAAGTCGACCAGCTCAGACCCATATACTCCATCGGGAAAAGCTGGAAAGTTCTCAACCGTTGTAGTGAGAAGAAGCTGCCCTCCCGCGTTGACCCCCGTTATTACCAGGGGCTTGAAATCCTCCCTTGCTGTGTACAGCGCAGCAGTAAGGCCTGCAGGCCCCGAGCCTATTATTATTAAGTCTTCTACCATTTCGACCACTTAAAAGCAGATATAGTTAAAATATGCACCTCAAGATATTTAAATATTCGATGGGATAATGCTGCGGTGACCTTCACGATTAATGCCAATGGCTATTCCATATCACTGGATTCAAGGGAGCAAGGTGCCGACATAGATTTCATATCGCACGCACATACCGACCACATAGGCGCAGCGCGCTCATCATCAAGCGTGCTCTCGAGCTACGAGACTTCTTACCTGATAGAGAAGACATATGGGATAAAGGTCAGGAGATGCGAAAGGGCCTTGGAAGGTGTCAAGCTCCTCGATGCGGGGCACATGCTGGGGTCGAGCCAGCTGAGTGTTACAGATTATGATTCGGGGAACAAGACCGTATACACGGGCGATTACCTGCTCCAGAGGTCGCGCGTTGCTAACCCAATAACAATAGAGGAGGCCGACACAATTATAATTGATTCTACCTACCCCGATCCCAAGATAGAGTTTGAGGACAGGGAAGAGGTGGAGCGCAGCATACAGCTATGGGTGAAGACAAAGCAGAGATATGGAACCGTGCTTTTTGGGGCGTATACCCTGGGCAAATCACAGGAGCTGGTCGCAATACTGAATGATGCAGGGATAGAGCCGGTGATGAGCAAGAAACTGGCTGCAGCTACAGATACATACAACGAGCTCGGCATGCGGCTGAAGTACCAAAGCGCATACTCTGAATCATCTGGCTTTCCATATGCAGGTAAGAACACCGTTGGCATAGTGGAAAACAACTCGCTAGATAAAGTAGCCATTATGCTCAACCAATTGGATGGCAGGAGAGTCTACACTGCCGTGGCTACCGGCTTCGCTGCAATATTCAAATTCAAAACCGATGTCCAGTTCCCATTAAGTGACCATGCTGACTTCCGGCAGTGCCTGGATTATATCGAGCAGTCAAATGCAAAAAGGGTGCTTACTAGGGGAAGCGGCGCGAAAGCACTGGCGGGCAGCCTCAGCCGCAAGGGCCATGCAGCGGAGGTATACGGTGCGCAAATAGAGGCAGAGCAACGGCTCTAATGCATTGGGCAAATACAGTTCAATATTCTCCCTTTACTATCAAGTTCTCGTAGAGCTTGTCCAGCTTCCTTATCTTGCCGTTCTCTATCTCCTGCAGCGCCCTAAACGAGCCTTTTATTGCACTGTGATTGTATTCGTTCAGCAGTATGTAGTATATTGTGTTAAGCTCAGTGGAAATATTCAGGGCATACATTATTGCCGCGCCCATATCATTCCCATCAAGGATTTCATGCCCTCTGTTGAGCAGGTGTTCGAACAGGCTGTTCTCAAATTTGCTGCTAGATTCATAGTCCTTATCGAAATTTGCCATATCGACAGCCTTGAGATCCTCTACTATCTGCTTTTCCTTCTCCGCTGCCGCGATCAGTCCTCCGACAATCTCCTTCACGTTGTTGTATGTGGATTTCTGCTGCATAATGCTATAGTCTGCAATTGCGTTGTCCAGGAGCGTTTCTATCTTAGATAGCAGAATATTCCTTATCTCTAGCGGGTCCTTGTCAGACCTTATGTGATTGCTCTCAAAATCCCTTGTTCTAGTCACCATCCAATCTCACCTGCTGAATTGCCCCCTAGGTAATACTTAACCGTTTGCCCAAGCTACGGCAAGGTGCGTTGCGGCATGCGCAACCCGATAATTTCATAGGTACTGCTGCAGCTTCTTCTCAGCAAAGTCCCAGTTGACTATGTTCCACCAATTGCCCACATAGTCTGCGCGCTTGTTCTTATACTGCAGGTAGTAGGCATGTTCGAACTCGTCCAATATAAGGATGACCGGCATCTCTGCCAGGTGGTTCATGAAGTGGTTCTCCACAGTCATTATCTGCAAGTTGTCCGTCTCCTTGTCATAGTTCAGCACCGCCCAGCCCGTTCCTGGGTTTGAATTCGCTGCCTCTGTAAACAGCTTTTTGAACTTGTCAAAACTGCCATATTGCTTGTTTATCTTATCGCCGAGAACACCGCCGGGACTGCCCCCTCCCTTGCCCGATGGCGCCATATTGTCCCAATATAGGGTGTGCAGCTTGTCGCCGCTTATGTTGAACGTCAGCAGGCGTATCAGTCCGTGCAGGTCGTAGCTAGTTACATCCCCTTTTATTATGCCGTTGTACCTGTCTAGCAGCGTATTAGCCGTATTCACATATCCCTTGTGGTGGCCGTTGTAGTGCACATCCACTATGTCCTTGCTTATGTACGGCTCGAGGCCATCAATCTTATATGGTAGCTGCGGCAGCTCGTATTTTCTCAAACCTTGTATATCAGTTGCCATTAATCTCACCTACGCCGATTTCTCGCCGCACGCTTTTATATATTACCGAAATACGTTTTTATGGAAGTATAAAATTTGATAGTAACTGGGGAAATTGGCGCTTCTGCATGCCTTGCATGTCAATGCTCCATGCACATATCGGCAAAGACCTTTGCGTCAAGCAGTATGTCCGATAGCAGCGCATACTCATTAGGCTGGTGCGCAATGTCAAATTTCTTGCTCCATACCACTGCAGGCATGCCTTTCTTCCTGAAGAAAGCTGCGCATGTTCCTCCTCCTATGCCGACCATTCTGGGCTCGATACCCACAATCGCCTTTACGCTTCTTGCGGTCAGCTTTGCTATCTCGGAATCTGCTGGCGTAGGTTCAGCGGCATCCTCCCTGTTGAATGCCTCTATATCTATCCTTGCATTCGCGAAGTCCTTCGATGCTGCAAGCTTCTTGAGGTCTTCGAGAACC
>JAJYTM010000084.1 GCA_021793035.1 Microcaldota archaeon | reverse complement strand
ACCTGCCTGAATACCAGCTTCCAGTGCGCATACTAATGGGCATGGATTTGGATGAAGTCGCAGCAGAGAAAATAAGAGCCATAATGAGCAGGATCAAGGCGCGCGATGTATACGATCTATACTACCTTATAAAAGCAAGAAATGTGAAGTTTAACAGGGAGTTAGTGGAAGCAAAGCTGGAATACATAGGAAAAAACTTTTCGCCAGAGGGTTTTATGGACGCGCTGAAAGGCAAAAGCGAAATTTTTGAAAAAGAATTAAGTGGCATGGTTTTCAGGCCGCTGCCAAGCTTTGAAGAAGCCAGTGACATAATAGGGAGATGGTCCGGAATCTAATAGGGCCGTAACCTGTAAAATGGGCATTCTGCAAAACGCAACTCATATGCGGCCCTTAGACTCGCCCGTCTCGACGCCATTGGCTATAAGGTGTGCTATTCTCAACGCTTCAAACGCACTCCTCACCAAGCCAGAATCGCCCTTGCCGAGGTCAAGGCTGCTCTGCGCATAGAATCCATTTACCTTTTTTATCTGGAGCATGCCTACGCCATTTATCAGGCCTATATCACGCTTGGCTGCAATAGCCGCCTTCGCGCCTGTCTTGCTCTCGCCCCTAATCCTCTCAACGGCTTTTATAAGCAGGTCCTTGTGGGGCTTCTTCCTGGTGAGTATGATGAACTCAACGCCAAGCGCCTTGCTGACCGAATGCACATCAACCACATTAAGCCCGGCGAGAGCAATTCCGTTCAGCGCAAGCACCTTTACCTGGTCTTTGAACCTCGATCTCCTTATCCTCGAGATTATCTTTTTGCTAGAATCAGACGAATCCACGCCTATCTTATCTGAGAGCACGCCCTCGACTATCCCTTCCCTATAGACAACTATTACCAGCAGCGTGCTCTTCCTGCCTTTTATCGGGCCGGATGCCGCCGCGGCTATCCTGATCCCGCTTTTCATTCGGATCTACTTCTTCTTTGACAGTTGGCTCTTGAGGTCGGAGAACTCCTCGTCCATTGCGTCCAGCGCCTTGTCCAGCATGTCTATCGCCTTCTTCTTCTCCGTCCTTACTACGAGCTTGGGCTTGCTCGTGCCTAGGTGCTGCCTGTCCACTCCCGCAAACGCCACATCGTCTTCCTTTGACAGCTCTCCTGCGAGGAACTCCGGCAGTGTCAGATCGCCGTCGTCAAACTCTATTATCAGCTCCTTGCTCTCATTTTTTACAACATTTATTTTCATCGGACCACTCCTTTCAACCAAGCTTCATCTCTATCTTCTTGAAATCGCCATAATACGGGCTTATCTTCCTGTACTCTTCATGTTCGCACTTCTCGCACTTGAGCGTACCGGCAATATCGGAAACCTTAAGCGCTCCGCTGCACAATTCGCATTCCGCGTACACCACTCCCGATTCGGGGTCGTGCACTGACATGCTGTATACGTCCTTGTCCTCGCCAACTATCCTTCCCATGACTATGTCACCCAGCCTGAAAGGCTTGCCCCTGGGCTTCTCCTCCCTCTCGCGGAAGCTGTGCCTGTCGTGGTCGCGCCTTTCGCTCACGAGTATCTTTCCGCTCTTTAGGGCAACATAAGTCACGCCATTCTTGGTAAGAGGGTTTATCTTTACGAACATCACGGCATGCAGGTCGTCGGTTATCTCCCCTACGACTGTCATGCCTCTCCTGAAGCGCTCGACATCCTTTACATACTCCACGTCCGCCGTGCCCTGCTCAACCTTCGCCTTGCCTACCACAAGGCTGTACACGTTGCCGTCTTCGGCATAGGCGAGCCTGCCCGGAGAGCCCTCTTCCTCTATTGTAATCCTGTCACCAGGAAAGACTAAATCGTCTGCCATTTAAACACTGCTAATGAGTAGATAAGCAATCAAATATATATGGCAATAAACATATAAAGGCTTATCTCTGGGTGCAGTTCGGCAGCCCGCAGTGCCGCAGAAAAGCTCTATATATGTTTCTGCGCAATAGCCTAACGGATAGGATGGATGTAAAAGGCAGGAAGCTGAGCGCTTCTGCGCTGAAAGGGTATGGGAGCGACCTAGCGCTCCGTGCATACGCGGAGCTCAAGTCGACCGACGGGATAGAGGAGAGGCTCAAGATGCTGAGGCACGAGGCCGGCAGCTACAGCGTTTCGCATCTCGGCGGGATGCTGGCCGAATCAGAATCCGCAAGCATGATAAACGAAACCGATATGGTTCACATTGGTGATTCCGTATACAAGGCGAAAAGGCTCGTATTCGCACCAAAGCATGCGTCCCCCAAGGAAGACATAAAATATGCGGTTACGGGATTCACGGACGACATATACTCTGACAATTACTCGAAATCTGCAGTCATAGACTCGTCTACCGGCGACAGCAAGGAGCAGTCGAATGTGCTTATAGGCGGCAATCCGACGAGCCTGATGCTGATGGATGCGGGCAGTTCGCCTACTTCGGGAGTGTACTTCGATTATGGCGAAGGGGGGTTCCTGGGATCATTGAAGCTTGAGCTCACTTCAGAAAAGATAAGCCAAAAAGACATCAAGGACGCGTTCCTGAGCGGCTACAACCGCGGTGGCATAGAGGAAGGCGTGACACAGCTGCTCGCCCTGGCAAAGCAGAATTTCGAGAATTACGTTTGCATAATATATCCGGATCTACGCGTGCGTCGGAGCGAATCCATGCTGGGCTCCGACGGAGAAATAGTTTCAAAGGAGAATGTAGAAGCCATAGAGCTGCCCACGTATGTCATATTCTACGATTCGGGCACATTATTCATGACTGCGTTGTCAAGGTCTACTCCCGGCCCATCTATGAAGAACGGCCTATTCAAGATAC
>JAJYTM010000083.1 GCA_021793035.1 Microcaldota archaeon | reverse complement strand
CGATCAGCTGCGCGTATCGATGCTGGAATCTGACGTGTCGTTCGACGTAGTAGAAGAGTTCTCGGGCCAGGTTAGGTCGCTGCTCGGCGAGCGCAGGCTCAGCTCAAGAAACTTGCAGGAAGAGCTCATAGGTACAGTGCGGGAGGCACTGCTCGATATACTAAAGCCCTCGGCAAACGCGGTTGACATAATGTCGTTCATACCTGAGAGGATAGCTTCTGGCAACGCCCCGGTGAAGGTGCTCTTTCTCGGACCGAACGGCACGGGCAAGACAACGACCATAGCAAAGATAGCATATGCGCTAAAGAACAAAGGCATGCACCCGCTGCTCTCAGCCAGCGACACTTTCAGGGCTGCAGCCATAGAGCAGACGGAGCACCATGGCAATGCGGTGGGCGTGCCTGTCATAAAGAGCAGCTATGGCGCGGACCCGACGAGCGTTGCATTCGATGCAGTGGCTTATGCCAAAGCGCACGGCAACGATGTGGTGCTCATAGACAGCGCAGGAAGGCAGGAGACAAACAAGAACCTCATAGGCGAAGTGCAGAAGATGCATAGGGTCATAAGGCCCGACCTCACCATATATGTAGGCGAAAGCGTATCCGGAGGCATGATAGCAGAGCAGATAGCCGAATTCAACAAGTTTATCAAGATTGACGGCATAATACTCACCAAGTTGGACTGCGACGCGAAGGGCGGCAATTCGATATCAATATCAAAAGTGACAGGCATTCCTGTGCTGTTCTTCGGCACAGGAGAGAAGTACACCGACCTAGTGCCATACAATCCCTCAAAGGTAGTCGATATGATACTGCCCAGCGCGGGCTGATCAGACCCGCAAATGATGCGGCTTATTAACGACTTGAGACGGCCGCAGTTGATATTAACGGAATGAGGCACCCGAAAAGGTTCGTTGCGCGCAAAACACCGGACATCCATGATACATGAAGCTGCCCGCGGTAAGGATCACCCGATGGATTCGAGATGCTTAGCCGCTTTTTCCAGAGCCGCGGGGAAGCCGTGGTAGTCAAGCCTTTCCTGGCGAACACTGACATTCCCTAATGGATAAATTCGCGGGGTTCCAACGGTTTCAAGGTTCATTTCGACCATTGGCACTATTGCATCGGCGGTGTTCATTCCAATGACATGCCACAGGGTGTGCTGGAGCACTATGCGGTTACACCTTTTTATATTTTACACAGCAACTACTATCAGATATTGGCTGTGATTGCATGGATGAAGACTTGCGCTTGATGGAATCAGAAGTGATGAAAAGGCTCAAAGGAAGATTCGTTGATGTCAACAGTGACGACAAGAAGAGGGAGCTGGTCGAATCTGTAGCCAAGACGCTGATGCCAAACATAGATCAGGAAAGCATTGATGCGATGCTCAAGGACATGGACGACCTCGGGCCCCTCAATGACCTATTGAACAAAAGCACAATAGAGGACATAATGGTCAACAATACGTCCAACATATTCGTGTATGATTCTGCTGTTGGTGAGCAAAAGGTCACTGCGAATATAGGCGAGAAAGAGGACCTTGCACTGCTTGTGGACAAACTGAAGCTGTATGCCACCAACGAGGCTTCAAAAGGGAACATACTGGATGTGCACATGCGCAATGGCAGCAGGGCGAACATAGTGTCGTCGCCGCTCGGATACGACATAACGATAAGGAACTTCAAGATGCAGGCCATGAGCATACTCGACCTGATAAACCTCGGGGTGCTGGATTACCAGATAGCTGCAAGGCTGTGGGTCTATGTGGACGGATTTAGGGTAAGGCCAGCCAACATGCTAATAGGAGGCATGCCTGCGGCAGGCAAGACCACTCTGCTCAACGCAATGTTCTCATTCTTCAGGCCTGAAGCGAGGATAGTGACAATAGAGGAGACATACGAGCTCAATACCGAGACGCAGGAGAACTGCGTGAGGCTGGAGACGAGCGAGGACATGACTACTACGGACTTGGTGAAGAACGCCTTGAGGATGAGGCCCGACATGATAATAATAGGCGAAGTGAGGGGCGAAGAGGCTAACGACATGATGACAGCGATGAACATAGGAAAGATATCCATGGGAACCATACACGCCTCATCGACAAGGGATATGATAAACAGGCTGCAACATGCGCCGATGAATGTGCCAAAGGACATAATACCTGTCATCGATGCGCTGATAATACTCGCGCAGGTCTATGAGAAGAACAAGCCTTCGAGGAAGATTGTGCAGATATCGGAGATATCCGGCATGGAGACGCAGATACTTCTATCGGACCTGTACAAATTCGACTATAAGACCCATAAGGCTGCACCGATACTGCCCAGCGTGACGTACAGGGACACGCTCTCGACCGTGCTGGGAGTGCCGCCGCCCGACATACTCGCTGAGGAAAACGTCAGGGCGAACATACTGTTCGCGATGAACAAGCAGGGCACGCGGGACATGGTAAGCATAAACAACATAGTAAAGGATTACTATGACAACCCCGAAGCCACGCTCAAGAAGCTGGGCCTAAACAACATGCAGCCGGTCATAAAGATATGACTGCCTAAGTTGCATGCATGCGATTGCGCTCATGGAAGGAACTCGTTGTTCCTTATCTTTTCGCGCACGTAGTCGCCCAGGAAGGTAAGCTTCGGCCCCTGCAGAGTGTCCTGCTCGAGCTTTGTCTTGGTCTTGAGCACCTTCTTCAGTTCCTCTACCCATTCCTTGTGTTTGTTTATCCACGGGTATGAAAGCATCTCCTGCGCGCGCTTTATGTCGACATCGCTCGCCTTCATGGTGAGCTTGCCCAGGAAATCATAATGCTCTATGTCTGACATCGTCACGCCGAGGAACCTCG
>JAJYTM010000005.1 GCA_021793035.1 Microcaldota archaeon | reverse complement strand
TCCGATTTTACTGCCCTGCAACGCAACATATTTAAATCTTCTTTGACTAAAATATCCTTTGGTGCTATTTATGGCAGCATGTGCTTTCTAGAGTTGCGTATTTGAGAGCCAGCGCTTTATGAAAATACAACACTTAGAAGCTATCAGCCATGATACATTGATGAAGTCGTGTTCTTCACGACGGATTTGAGGAGAAGAGTCTTGCTTATAATTTAACACCACCTAGGGGATGGCTTGGCTGTAGTAGCGATGAAGGCCGTGGCAAGCTGCGATAAGCCTGGGGTAGCCGCAAGTCGGGCTTTGAACCCAGGATTGCCGAATCGTACATGCAAATGTATGCAGACGCGGGGAACTGAAATATCTTAGTACCCGCAGGAAAAGAAAGCGCGAGCGATGCGGTTAGTAATGCGAATGAAACCCGCACAGGGCAAACTGAATCCTGCTTTGCAAAAGGCGTGGAGATGTGGTGCAGCGACAAGCTATCCAGGACATGAGCCGAACACGTTGGAAAGCGTGGCTATAGAGAGTGACAGCCTCGTAGGCAAAGTGCGATGGAAGCTGCTGCAAAGAGTAACTCTGCTTGAGTATGTAGAGTGAATACGGGGCCATTAAACCCCAACCCTAAATATTGACTACAGACCGATAGCGTACAAGTAGCGCGAGTGAAAGCTGAAAAGAACCCACACGCGTGGGATTGAAAAGATCTGAAACTAGGTGGTAACACGAAGGTAGGGCACGAAAGGGACGAAGGGCGTGGAAGCGAAGGTTTGAAAAAATTTAGCGACATGCCTGGACCAGTGTTCTATCATTCTTCTTGAAGCAAGAGCCAGGGAGTGTATTGGAGTGGCGAGCAGAAATGCGTAGCGAAAGCGAGAGCGCGCAGCATTGCGAGGCGCGGCGTATGAAAATGCGTCAAGTCACTCTTTTACGACCCGAAGCCACTGTGAACTACGCGCGACCAAGGCGAAGCTAGGCTAACGCCTGGTGGAGGCCTGCCACCTGTCATGGCATGTCCTGTTGGGTGAGTTGCGGGTAGCGGCGATATACCATTCGAACGTGGCAATAGCGGGTCCCCTCTGAAGTATCTTTAGGATAGCTCCGGGCGAGTTTGCACATGCGGTAGAGCTACCGACTGGCGGGTAAGGGGTCGAAAGGCCTCCCTCGCCTATCAAACTCCGAATGTATGTGCTGCGTAGACCCCGGGAGTCGACGACGCTGGGTAAGCTAGCGTCGTGAGACTGCAAAGATAGTGACTAGGGTTAAGGTCCCCAAATCCTAATTGAGTGTATCAAAGGGTGGAAGCGCCATAGACAGCTGGGAGGTAGGCTCAGAAGCAGCCATCCTTCAAAAAACGCGTAATAGCGTACCAGTTGAGGCGTTCCCGCCCGAAAATATACGGGGCTAAATTAGGTACCGAGACCCTAGAGTACGCAAGTACTGGTAAGAGGGCGTGCAGCGCGGCAAGAAGTATGTCCGAGAGGACATATGGACCGCGCCGCAGAGCATATCCTGGTGTTAGTAACATCATATATGGGTGAGAATCCCATACACCGAAAGCACACGGGTTTCTTCGCAACGCTCGTCAGCGGAGAGTTAGGCGGTCCTAAGTCGCATGCCAACCACACTGCGACAAAAGGGAAGCTGGTTAATATTCCAGCCCACGGCATGTAGGAGTGGCAACACAAGGCAGATTTCTGACGCTTGGGGATATGTCCGAAAGAAAGTGCAAACGGCTGCGGAGTCTCGTTATGAGGAGAAGCAGCTAAATGAACTGTTGGACTGATTTCCTGAGACAGTGAAAAGGGAATCTGCAACGATCATGCTGTCCCGTACCTAGAACTAGTACAAGTGTTGCTGGCTTAATAGGCCAAGGTGTGACGGAGCTAACCGAGGTTAGGGAATTCGGCAAAATAGTAGCGTAAGTTTTCGACAAGCTATGTCTGCGCACGGTATGCGCAGATGTCACTGACTAGGGAACAACGACTGTTTATCTAAAACACAACTCACCGCAAAGCCGAAAGGCTTAGTACAGTGGGTGACGCCTGCTCACCGCCAGTACGTGAAAGCCCTTTACAAGGGGAATAAGCGCTGGCAAAGAGCGGGAGTAACTCTGACTCTCTTGAGGTAGCGTAATACCTCGTCATTTAATCGATGACTTGCATGAATGGCGTAACGATTGTTCCACTGTCCCAACCTCGGGTCCGGTGAACTCACTACGTGGTGAATATGCCACGATCTTCCAGTGGGAAATGAAGACTCTATGAAGCTTGACTACAGCCTGTTGTTGTCGTATGTCGGATTATGCATAGCGTAAGTGGGAGCGTCGAAACCAGCGCTTTGGTGCTGGCGGAGCGATAATGTAACACCACTCTTAGTTTGCCATATGGCTTACTCGGAAGAGGACAGCTGCAGGTGGGTAGTTAGACTGGACGGTTGCTTTCGATAAGGAAACGAAAGTAACCAAGGCTCTGCTTAGGTGGTTTGGGAAACCACTGTCAAGCACAAAGGCAAATGCAGGGCTGACTGTATTCCGAAAAGCGAGGAATGCAGACTGGAAACAGGGGCTTAATGAACGTTGGTAGCTCTTTTAATGGGGCTCCAAGCTATTAGACAAGTTACTCTAGAGGTAACCGATTCGTCGCCGGTGAGAGTCCACATCGACCTGGCGCATTGATACATCGATATGGGCCCATGGTATCCTGGCGGTGCACAAGCCGCCAAGGGTTGGTCTGCTCGACCATTAAAACCATACGCGAGCTGAGTTCAGTACGTCGCGAGACAGTACGGTAATATCTACTGGAAGTGTAAGTGCCAGAGGGTAAGATTCCTTTAATACGAGAGGAACGAGGAATCGGCGCCGCTAGTGTACCAGTTGTGTAAGCATTGCTGGGTAGCCACGCGCCATAAGGATAAGTCCTGAAAGCATCTAAGGACGAAGCCTGACCCGAAACGAGGCACTAGGGCGGTCGCAATAGACGACTTTGATAGGACGGGTGCGTAAGCAGGGAGCTTCGGCGACCTGTGAACATACCGTTACTAAAGCCTAATATATAAGCAAGCTCTTCTCCATTCTTGTTTTGTTTTTTCAAAGCACTAGAGGACACTAAGTCCGAAAGCCCGCAATAACAATAATGGGCATATAATAGAAAGGGGCGCTAACGCCCCAAAAACAAGATCGCTTTACTGAAGCGCTCTCCTGAGCAGGGAATAGAGCGCTTCGGCATCCTTCGCCTTTAGCTTGAACGTCACATACAGCGGGTTTACGTTCGGATAAGGTGCGCCCATAGTTGCCTTCATCGCTTCGATGGTGTTTATTCCTGCATCCTCGATGTGCTGCGGCGTGTCCCAGTTCAGCTGAAGCTGCACTTTATTGCCGTCCATACTGACTTCCTTGAGCTCCCACCATCCCCTAAGGTCGTTGAGGCGTGCTGCTACCCTGCCTTTCCAGCCTTTGCCGTATGCGGCGCCGCTCATGCCCTTGAGGGCCTTCTTCGCCGATTTGTCGCCTGCGTCGATTGCCTCTTTTAGGTCGTCCTTGCGCTCCCTGGTCTCGTGGTAGAGCTGAATGAGCAGGGGCTTGGCCTCTGGATTATACACCAATGACATAGAATTTGTAGGTATCATCACTTCTCCGTTTTTATGGAGGAAGAATATCCTGTCATTTGTCACCACTATCTGCGGTATTTTGAATTTCCATGTCGACGTATTTGTTATCATCGAATTCCTAGCGAAATCTTTTTTGGGCAACCTTACGGCACCCTCGTCATTGGCCGTCATCCCCATCTGCTGCTTTATTCCGGCAATTACGTGCCCGGTGCCTTTGTAGCGCAGTTCAGCCTTCGTCTTACGCAATACCTCGACTATCTGTTCGTTGCCTATCACCAGGTACTTGTTCATTGCTGGATTATAACCCTTAGCAGAGCCCACATGCACAGCATCCCTGCCGCTAACCTCTTTTGTCTCAGTCATTCCATCACCACATAAGATACATTTACCTTATAGCTAATAGATATAATAACATTCCGCTGACTTGCCTTTCACTACTTTATATTGCCTTTGATGCTGCTCATCCTGGCACTCAAATCCGACTGAATGGAGTCCAGATCATAAGCTTGGGCGAGCTTTTGTGCGTGCTCCAATGGGGGCAACGCGGCATGCCATTTCTTTTTGGACGAATATCCCTTGGATTCTGATATGTATAGGTCTATGGCACGCTTTATTGCTGCCTTTGCATCGTCTTTTTGATTCAGAAACCCATAAACATTAGCTTTGCTCTCGTATATTTTGGCTGCGCCCATATGATTGTCCTTCTTGAGCGCCTTTCCTGCAGCCGTGTAAAGCTCTAGCGCCCTCTTTGCCATATCCTTCGCGGATTCATCATAACCATTGCGCGCAGATAATTTGGCCGTCTCAAGGCTTTTATGTGCGGCCATGGCATATATCTTGAGGTTCACATCCGTATCTATCTCTTTTATTGCAGTATTCAATACCCTAATGAATTCTTCCTTGGGGAGCGCTCCGCGCTCCAGAGCTTCCTTTTCCAGACCGAATGAAGGTTTTATTCCGAATATCTTCGGTATGGTGGCATTAGACATAAGGTTTTTCATTTTCTCTTCAATCGCCTTTCCTTCGGCTTCCCTCTTTAGGGCTTCGTCACCAGCCACTCTGCCCAAAGAAGTGTATTGGTGCACTATGGCAGCCCTCGGGGCTGCCGTGGCTTCTGCACCATCAGATTCTTTTGAATCCGATATTATGCGGAGCAAGAGCTGCTCTGATTTTTTCAAGAATGCGGTTATCGTTTCGTTGTCGGCTTGTGTCTTTTTATTGACTTTTCCAAGCACGCGTGCGGCATCCTTGTAGTATATGGCAATCACATTGGACCGCAATCCTTCTGATGATGCTTTCTCTGCCGCATTCTGGTATTGCGCAGCGGATGCGCGTGAGAGTTTATCGCATCTATCAGTATTGCCAGAGGATACACACAACCTTGCTGCTTCTTCAAAATTCCTTGCTGCAACTACATATTCCTGATGCTTCAGCGCTTTGTTCGCTGCCTTGATGCGTTTCTCTGCCATCGCAGCGTCTTTAGCCTTCATCCTATCTATATATGACATGTTTTCACCCATGACCACGTTTTTAAATAAGAATCGATAAGATATATACATGTTATCATTTTGGTGATCACATGCGCGAATCTGTGGCGGGCAACAGGCTGAAAGTGCTGCAAGGCAGCTCTGCGATGAGCCCAGAAGAGCTTGTCAACAGCATTATCGGCATGAATTCAAGTTCTACCCTGATACAGGTATTCAATATTGGCAAAGTTATAAACGAGCTTCATCTGCAAGCCGCTTATGCCAATGCTATTGAAGCCTTTTCGGAAGGCACCAATATATCGAAGAAGCTGTATATTGAATTCCTTCTGTTTGCTGCCATGACCAGGCAGATAGGCACTGCCACACGGCTGTTCAGAATAGAAGATACGAAGCAGTTTATTGTAGCATCGAACAAATCCGGTGCGCTGCATGCGGCAATGAAGTTCGTGAAACTGTCCGAATTCAGGGCTAGCAGCGAAAGAGAACTACAAGTCGCGAAAACATTCGGCATAGACTCGGATTATGCACTATTGAATAGAAGGATCTTGCAGAAGATGGCAGTCTCAAGACTGCAGGATTGACGCAGATGCCGTCTAGAAGTCAAACTCCAAGAATATTGGGCATGATACGGCTTTTTGACATCCTTGATTATTGCTGACAGCTCGACCCTGCATTGAGCATGTATGACTGTCATGGCTGGCAAACTCCCACGAATAAATTCTTTTGAATCCTTCTGCAATAGCGGAGGGTCTGGCACTTCTGTCACCTATGGTATATCAGTATCGTTGAGTCGTTTTGTGTTTTGTTATTTCTTTGTTTATCTGGGATATCATACTCGCATTATCGTCAAGCTCGAGGACTATGACATTGTAGGGTTCATCTCGTAAGTGTATTGCGAATGCTTTATCCTTGTCTTTCATCACATAGAAACCTTTTCCTTCGTTAGTGATAAACCTGCCATAATCGTAGTGCCGATGCCCCAAAGCGGTTCCTCCGACCCTTAAATAAGCTTTTACTTTTTCTGCATTGTCATCTACATTAATTATGTGCCCATACGGTATAAATAATCGGTTTTTAATTGCAAGAATTTTCTCGATTCCTTCCAAATCTATCTCTATGCCGCTGTCCTTAAATTCTAATTTTACCATGTAATCGCCATATACCTACTGTTTTTATTTATGCCTCGCCCTATTGCTACCCTATATATTCCTTTATTGTTAAGGCATAATATATTTAGAACTTGTATACGCACCGTGTTGATGTATGTGCATGCCATCATGGCGCGGCTTTTTATCTTTGATTCACAACCCTGTGCTTTGCGTCCTCGTAATCTACGTTCAGTATGTCGAGTATCCGCTTCGCTTTCACTTTACCTATCTTGTCTATTTTTAGGAGGTCTTCCATGTCGCTGCTTGCTATGTTTCTTATGCTGCCGAAATGCGACAGGAGCGCCTTTGCCAGCTTGGGCCCCACCCCGGGTAAGTTGCCTACCATGTACTCTTGGTATTCGGAATCGGTATATGCATGGGCTCCGCCTTTTAGCGAAGGCATCCTTGTTCTTCCAGACTGCTCGTGCTTTGCCAGCGAGAGTAGCATGTCCGCCGTATCGTCTATGCCTTCGGACAGCAGGACCTGCAGATTGTCATCGATGTACATAGATATTATTGCGCCGAAAACTACATTCTGCTTTAGCCTGAAATCCTCCCTGCTGCCTTCTATTAGCAGTATGGGGCGTTCATATGCCTCCTTAAGCCTGGCCAATTGCTCGAACATCCGCCCATTCATCAGCGAGCTCTCAAAATCCGATACGGTCTTCCTTTCGATTCCAACCCTGTCGGATATGATATAGTCGCCAACTGCAAGAGTCTTTATCGCGGCCTCTATTCCGCGATTCTCCAAGGCGGATATGAGCTCCGTATTCCGTTCCCTCGAGTCTATGATGATCTTCAGCTGCATCATTTCACTTCGTGCTGAATGTTATGTTGCGAATCAGGATTGAGGTCGAATTGTAACCGGGTGTATTGCTCATGAAGACGAATGCCGTAGGTGATGCAGGACCGGATTCGGTGATTGTATTTACCGTGTAGCCCAGTAGCCTAGAGCTCGAGAGGTTCAGCAATGCTACCTGCTGCACGCTGCCGCTTGATGTAATCCTGCCTACTTCCATGGTTATGGGGACCGGAGAGGACATAGCTTCGAAACTTATGGTCGTATTTACTGCCTGGACTGCTCCAGATGATATTTTGTTGGCTATGCCGGTAGTATTCGTATATGGGGAGTACACTTCTATGGGCCCTCCGCCCAGAGGCACCCAGAAGGTTTGTGATGCACCGTTTACCAGCTTGCTCGTCGTGCCCCAGTATTGCAGCAATGGGTAGGCCACGAAGCTACGGTAAACGCTGTTGCTTATCGCATTTGATGTTGAGAATACATATGTATTGTTGTCGGCTATGGCCGGACCGAATACGCTTGATGAGTATGACAGCATTTCTTTCAGCTGCGTGCTGTTAAACCCTGCCCCGTTTACAAGCATTAGGCCATCGTTGTAATTGTACAATGTCAGCAGCGTTTCATTGGTATAATTCTCTGCCACAGGTGAGGTGTAGTATAGCCCAGCGCCGAGCTCGAGGCTCTGCGCCTGTACAGCGATAGGAAGATTCAACATATACAGTGTTTCGGTTTGGTTTGGCCTTGTCAAGTCGCCGCCTATTATGGGCTTGTGCATTATTGCTGTATAAAATGTATCTTCTCCCATAAACGTAGCAGGGTCCATAGCATTCTGGTCACTCAGCGCAGGCAGTATCAGCACGGTGAAATTTGCATTGTCTGCTGCTATTTCCGAGTATACCCTAGGTATGTGCACAGGTGTAGTAACATAGGGCACAGCATTGCCATAGACTATGCCTGAGCTGCCTATGAAGAATATTATGCAGACTATAGCTGCGGCAGCAGTGGTGCTCTTAGCGGTTTTGAATCTTCTTGCTGCAAGTTCGCTGAATCCGAAGGCAGCCATTATTGCGGCGGACATTTCGAATATAAGGTCGAATCTGCCAGGCTCGCGAACAACATTGAATAGAGGCACATCGTGGTACAGCGAGTATATCCCAGGTATGCTAGTTATTGTAGAGCTCATTACGGATGGCGCCTGCGAGAAAGGCGAATAGCCTATCTGCACATACGGGCCCAATGACATCCACCCGAATACCACAGCAATGAGTATCCATAATCCTGTCTTTCTTATACCGAGCCTGTATATTCCGTAGAGCGCCAGCAGTATGGCTACGTAGCCTATGTACGATATCTTCTCGGTAGGGTCGGCATACCCATTGGTGTAGTATATGCCGAAGTATGATGTTGCAGCTCCGTTGAAGAATCCGTTATAGAAACTTGGCAGGAAGAATGATAGGAGGTTATCGCTGTATGCTTCGTTGTTGATTGGCGAATTGTACTGGTTTACTGTACTTTTTATTGATGCTGAATGCGAAGTGAGAGTGCTTATTATTGGTATAAAGCCGAATGACCCGATGACCAAGGTTACCACAACAGCGATAATGATGGATCTCCAGAACGGAATGCCGATGACGGGATTGCGCTGGTGCGTGCCCCTGTATGCGGCATATGCGTAGTATACAAGGTACGCAAGTATGATTATTATGAACATGAATGTCGTCATGAGCAGCTGTTCAATGTCACCCATGAAGGTAACAAGGACAAGTGCTATGCCGAGGCCGATCGGGTTGAGTAGGTTATTCTCGCCGTTGAGCATCCTTAGGAAGAAATACAGCGCCAACGGCACCCATGCCACGAACATCCAATCTATGTGCGCGAACGCTTCGGCTATGTGGAAGGCGCTGAAGCTGAATATCATCCCTGCTATGAATGCTGCATGCTTGTTCTTTGTAAGGTATTCGGCAAGTATGAACATTGTAAGCCCTGATACCGCGAAACTTATGAAAAGGATGGAGTTGTATGCAAATATTATGTTGACAAGCTGGAATGGCAGCGACAGCAGAGAGCCTATCGGCGACATTGTCTGGTATGCTAAGCTAACGCCCTGCGGATAGCCCAATGGAGGGTAAAGTAGGTTGGTGTACCATATGCTCGTGTGCAGCGTGAATGTAGCATAATCGACCCACCATATGTCCCAGAGGTTCTGGAACATGTCTCCCCCTGAGCCAGGAGCCATGTGGGACATGTTCGCTGTTATTGGTGCAAATATTATGAGCGCTATCGCCAAATATATTACAAAGGAGAATACGTAGCGCTCTTTTAACTTGTCCTTTATCGCTTTCCCCACATAACCAAAGTACTTGCCGGTAGCCTTGTTTCCAGTATCGGCTGGGCGGGAAGCCTGCACTGACATGCCTTCGGAGGGTTCCTGCGTGGGGTTCGTGTCATCTGGCATATTAGCACTAACGTTAGGTATTATACGGTCTGCATGGCCAATACGCAATTGCTTATTGAATATGCATGACAGATAGCATATATTGATATAAGTATAAAAAGATTATGAGCATTCATCTGTATTGCGAGGAAATCTGCCTGCCAGGATGCGTTGCGGAAGCATATATATGATAATTGAAGGTTAGCGCATGGTTTACGACAATCTGACTATAATCATACCCACGCTAAACGAGGAGGGGAGCATAGGCACGCTAATATCCGAACTCAAAAAGAGGTATAGCGGCGCAGGCATAATAGTCGCAGATGACAACTCGGCCGATTCAACCAGGGATATCGTTCTCGAAATGAAAAGAAGGCATGGCGGCATTACCTTCCTGGACAGGCGAAAAAAGAGGAATCACGGGCTCACAGCCAGCGTGGTAGATGCTGCGTCGATGGTAAATACAGAGTACATAGTAGTCATGGATGGAGACCTGCAGCATCCGCCATATGTGGTCAGATACTTGTATGATGCCCTGCGCACGCACGACATAGCTGTAGGGATACGCAGGAAGGTGAAGGACTGGGGAGCATACAGGATGCTGCTGTCAAAAGGCATCACGGTTATAACAATTCTTATATTCATGCTGCGCAGGAAAAGCATAGTGAGTGATCCCATGTCTGGGTTCTTCGGTGTTAGGTCTGCGCTCTTCAAGCGGGTCATACGCGACAATCCGGACGGATTCGTGCCCGGCGGCTATAAGGTCCTTCTCGACCTGCTCAGGATGGTTGGACCTGGGGTGAGCATAGCCGAGATAGGGTACAACACTTTCCATGCAAGGAGATACGGCAGATCGAAGCTCAGGCTGCATCATATGGTCGATGTGCTAAGGTCTGCCATGCGTTGACTTTCGATGATTGCGATGGTTTCGATGGAAAAGCTCTACAAGGATGATGTGCAGGAGGACATATACGAGACCGGAAGCAGAGCGGCAAAGGTAGCCAGCTTCATACTCTTTGGAAAGCTAGTTTCATTCTTCCTGATGGCTGCAGCATTCATAATAATAGTGAGGATACTTGGGCCGAGTGTGTACGGCGTTTATACGCTCGCCATAGCCGTAGCGGGTTTCTTCGGCTCCGTGGGAAACTTCGGCATAGGCACTTCGCTCAACAAGTTCATAGCCGAATACAAGCACAAGGGGGATTATGAGAGTGTAAACCTGCACATAGCCAATGGGCTGTTCATACTTTTCATAGCGGGCGTAGTGCTTGCTGCAGTTACAGTGCTCTTCAGCTCGTATCTTGCGATGCTCGTATTCCATGACGCTGCGGACAGCTTCATCATCGACATAGCCGCAATATCAATATTGACGACAATGCTGTACGGCGGGACCTCTTCTGCGCTAGTAGGCTATGGCAACGGCAAGCACGTTTCAGTATCTATACTCTCAATGGCGATAGTACAGGCATCAGTAGGCATAGGTCTCGCCTTGGCAGGCTTCGGGGCTCTGGCTCCGCTCATAGGGCTTATACTAGGGTCTACTGCGGCATTCGTAGTTGCGTTTGCATACATGTATGCCTCGGAAGGCGCAAAGCTCGTTATGCCGACCTTGGGGTTCATGAAGAAGATGCTCAAGTTTTCCATGCCCATAACTGTATCAAATTTCTTCGGCACAGTTGTGAATAACCTCGCGCTCATAGTATTGGGCATATTCACCACCACGGTAATATTGGGCAACTTTGGAGTTGCTTCAAGGCTAGGATCGCTCATAGACATAATAACAGGTTCAATATCTCTATCGCTCCTGACCGCATTCTCGAGCAGCTTCACTGGCATGCAGGGCAGCAGGAATATAGGCAGGATATACAGCAATTCCGTATACTTCTCATTCATACTCGTCGCACCGCTGCTCGTAGCGGTAGTGGTGCTGGCGCAGCCATTCTCGTTCACGGCCTTCAGCAGCGTGTACACTTTTGCGCCTATGTATATACGCATTCTGGGCATAGGCATGGTAATAGGCCTTTTGAGCGCGTATGCCGGTGCGGCGCTGATAGGTGCAAACAAGGTCAAGACCATGATGAAGTACAACATACTCATATCAGTGATACAGCTTGCATTAATACCGCTGCTCATACCTGCATTCAAGGGCTTTGGCGCTGTTCTGCTCCTGTTCCTAATAACGCCCATACTTAGCGGCATATTCTTCGTGCGGCTGATGGTGAAGTATTTCGATCTGAGGCTGAAAGTGAAGAGGCTTCTGCTCGCCGTTGCGGCAAACACGATTGCGGCTGGCATGCTTTATGTGCTTCTCATATTCCTGGGCTGGAACTACGAGCTGCTCATAGTCGTCGCGTTCTTCGCCATGCTCATAGTCTATCCTGCTTTGCTCGGCCTTCTTGGAGGGATAGGGAAGGAAGAAGTGGAGATGGTTGAAAAGATGAGCACAGGCATACCAGTAATAGGACGCTTCATAAAAGTGCTGGCAGTGTATTCGTCAAAGTTCATGCGGTGATATTGTGCCTGAAAGCCAAACGCGCGCGTTCGTGGCCGTATGCATACCTGATGATGTGAAGGAAGCCGTATCAGGCATAGACTTGCAAGGGTTGGCGAGAAGCATAGAGGTACAGCAGCTGCATATCACAATGAACTTCCTGGGCTACTTGAACCAGAACAGGCTTGAGCGTGCAGCTGGTACGGTAAAGGGGTATGGGCATCATCAGTTCGACATATCTGTAGATGGTGGTGGCGTATTCGAATCCAGAGGGAAGGGCGTGGCGTTTGTTGGCATTCGAAAAGGAGCGGCTGAACTGTTGGAAATCCACACACAGCTGAAGAGCCTGTTCGAGCGTGCAGGCATACCCCAAGAGGACAGGGCGTTCACGCCGCACATCACCTTTGCGAGATTCAAGGGCCTCGATAGGAGCAGGATGGAGGCGCTTGGCGGGATTATTAACGGCATAAAGGCGCACAGCTTCGGCAGTTTTAGGTGCAGCGGGCTGGAATTGAAGAGAAGTGTATTGACAGGAAGCGGTCCGGTATATAGTGCATTGGCAGCTGCGCACTTCACTTCTTGACCGGCGAAGCGGCGCTTTTCATGAGCTGCGCCTCAAGCTGTTCATGTGTCATCTGGTTGTTGAGCTCCCCTGGCCTGTATATCCTGTCTAGGAGCAACACGTTGAAGCTGACCCCCAAAAATGTCTCCAGAGCTATGTGCCTAATCTGGTCGCCGAACAGGTCCACCTCCACCACAGGCACCTTGTACCTGCCGAGTATCTTGAATATAGGCATCAGTATGCTGTAGTCCTGCTTGTTCTGCATGCCTATCAGCCTGGCTTCGAAGCGCTTGTATTTGTTGCGGCTGATTCCCGAGGTATACTTCTCGAGAGCCTTGAACGTATCGGTTGCATGCTTCAGGACGCGCATTGCAAACAGGTCCTTTGTGTCGACGTCGTATACGCTCAGCAAAAGGTCGTACGTCATGTTTACAGATGCGATGTACTTCGCGGAGATGGCGCTGTATCTGGCCCTGAAACTCTCCCCTATGTTTATGTATGTTGCGCCGTCAGCCATATCAACTTTTGACTTCGATATGTGGGGCCGTTCCTTGAATGACAGGTGGCAGTTGGCTGTACCGAAACCTGGCTTCTTCATCTCGTCGTCAAGCGCTTTCTCCAGACTCATAAAATCATTCATGTACCTATATGCGGGCGGCGCTTGGCTTAGTGCCTGTTCCGCTAACCGCTGCGCCTACCACAATATATAAATAAACTATTGTATATAAGCTATTTAAGCTATTTATTTTATATGCAGGTTTTATGCATTTCGACACGTTTATGTATATTTGGCACGCATGCCGATGCCCTTATGGAGTGACCCCATGAAGATAAAAATCATAGAAGACGATGAAAAGGCGCTGCAATTCGAAGTGAGCGGCACTGACAACTATCATGTGAACACGCTCAGGCGCGCCGTAATGAACAGGGTCAAGTGCTTCGCCATAGACAAGGCAATGTTCTATGAGAACACAAGCGCCATATTCGACGAGTACATAGCACACCGTATAGGCCTGGTGCCAATATCTACGCCCCAGAAGGGTTATGGCGAGGCGGATGAGGTGCTGTTCACGCTTGATGCATCCGGCCCAGGAATAGTTTACTCGAAAGACCTCGTGAGCTCTGACAAGGAGGTACGGGTTGCCAATGAAGGCATACCCATAATAAAGCTCGCCGAAGGGCAGAAATTGAGGATAGAGGGCAAGGCGGTGCTCGGCAATGGAGCCAAGCACGCAAAGTTCCAGCCAGGGTTCGTGACTTTCGAGCCAATAGATGATACATCATTCAAGTTTTACATAGAGACCTTCGGCCAGATGTCACCCAAGGAGATAGCATACAAGGCCATAGAGAGCATAAAGGAGGAAGTGAAAGAGCTAAAAAAGGAGCTGAAGAAGATAAGCTGATCAAAATGTACGCTGATATGCGAGGGTGGCAGAGCATGGTCAAATGCGCAAGACTGAGGATGAAAATCAGAACTCTTGTGCCTTTAGTGGCTGCGTGAGTTCAAATCTCACCCCTCGCATGATTATGGTGAAAAGTCATGAAACTTAACATAGAAAGAGCCCCAACCAAGGAATGGATGGACATTGCCAGCAAGGGCATGAAGGAGAGCAAGCACAAGGGCTTATGGAAGAGCATTTACAAGAATGTTGCAGTGCCTGCGAGGAGCAGCGCCAGCGTCGACATATACAAGATAGGCAGGCATTCGAAGGAGAACGACCTCGTAGTTGTCCCAGGTAAGGTGCTGGGCAAGGGCAAGCTCAGCCACAAAGTGAGGATAGCAGCAGTAGAGTATTCGGAGAGCGCTGAAAAAGCGCTGCGCGATTCCGGCTGCAGCATAATAAGCATAAATGAGCTGTATGGCATAGTCGACAAGGAGAAGGCAAAAATAGACATAATAGTATGATTCATATGAGAGACATCAAACCAAGCGAGTATTTGGTAATTGACGCGGACAGGAAGGTAGTCGGCAGGGTTGCCAGCGTAACGGCCAAGAGCCTTCTGCAGGGCAAGAAGGTTGCTGTGATAAACGCCGAGAAGGCAGTAATAAGCGGCAGCAAGAACGACATAGTGAAAAGATACACTACCAGGGTCAACCTGAAGGAAAAGGCAAATCCGGAGCATTCCGCTTATTGGCCGAGGAGGCCCGACATGCTCGTGAAGAGGATAATACGCGGCATGATTCCGTATAGGAAGCCGCACGGCAAGGACGCGTACAGGAGGCTGCTTGTATTCGTGGGCGTGCCCAAGGCGTTCGAGGGAGCAAAGATCGAGGAATTGAAAGTTAAAGATGTCAGGGGAATGTTCGTCAACACGATGACGGTGAAGGAACTGTCAGAGCTGCTTGGATACAAGAGGGCAAATGATTGATAGATGCAGTTGATATTATGGCTGAAAAAGAGATAATGATTGAGAAGGATCCGTCGCAAGAAATACGCACCGAAGAGGCGCTGCCAGAGGGAAAAACGGCAAAGAAGCGCGCACCGGCAAGGAAGAAGTCGCAAAGCTCCGAGAAAGTGATAGTGGTAAGCGGAAGGAGGAAGAGGTCAATAGCTAGGGCAAGGATAAGGACGGGAGCTGGCTCTATAAGGGTCAACGGCGTGCCAGTAACAGTCATAGAGCCGGAGGAGCTCAGGATGCTCATGCTAGAGCCTGTTTTCGTGTCGCCGCTGACCAGGGAAGCGATGCACAAGTCCGACATAGAGGTATCAGTTGAGGGAGGGGGCAGGGTATCGCAGGCACAGGCGGTAAGGAATTCGATAGCCAAGGCGCTTGCAGAATTCTCCGAAGGCGATGTGGTAAGGAAGGAGTTCCTCAAATACGACAGGACAGTGCTGGTAGACGACAACAGGAGGGTCGAGCCCAAGAAGTACCTTGGACCTAAGGCAAGGGCGAGGTTCCAGACTTCGTACAGATGATTGGTGATATGAATGATGATGCCGGTTAGATGCTTCAGCTGCGGTGCAGTGCTTGCTGACAAATGGGAAGAATACGACAAAAGAGTGAACACGGAGCACGAGGATCCTGCAAAGGTACTCGACAGCCTTGGAGTCAAGAGGTACTGCTGCAGGCGCATGTTCGTCAGCAACATAGAGCTCATAGACGAATTCATAACGATGGGCAACAAGAGCTGAAAGCATAGAACATGATTGCGTTATAAATATGTAAGTGTTTGAAAATAATAATCAATGGGGCCGTCTGCTAGCTTGGTAGGCTTCCAGCTTGGGGTGCTGGCGACCCGAGAACTTTCGGGAATTCAAAAAGCACTTGAAAATCTCGGCGGCCCCAGAAGGTGTATAAAATGGAAGATGAATTGCTCGTTAACCAAAACGAATACTTAGAAGAAGGAATACACATCGCGACAAAGGTCAAGGCGCCCGGCATGTCCCGGTTCATATACAAGATACGCGAGGATGGGCTTTACCTGCTTGACGTCAAGACCATAGACTCGCGGATAAAGATTGCGGCGAGGGTGCTCGCAAGGTACGACCCGAACAAGGTTGTCGTAACTGCTTCTAGGATATACGCAATATACGCCGCGAAGAAGTTCGCCGAGCTCATAGGGGCCAAGTTCCTAGAAGGGAGGGTGAACCCAGGCATATTCACGAACCCGGGCAGGCCGGACTTCATGGAGCCAGCGCTGCTTTTCATAAGCGACTCGAGGAACGAGAAGCAGGCCATAAAGGAGGCAAGCAAGATAAACATACCGATAATCGCGCTGAGCGACACTGACAATTCGACGAAGTACACCGATATTCTCATACCGGTGAACAACAGGGGCAGGAGGGCACTCGCCTTCGTGTACTACCTGCTCACGAGAGAGGTGCTCAAGGAGCGCGGCAGCATAAAGACTAACGATGAGTTCACATACAAGGTGGAGGATTTCGAGGCCAAGGTAGAAAGCAGGTAAGGCAGGAAATTTGCAAATGTTTATATAGGTTTCCCACCTAAATAAAAGTTGACTTGTTTTCCCGCAAGCACTGCACCATGCAGGAGGGATATTAATGGAAGAAGATCTGAAGAAGAAGATTGACGCCTACATAAATGAAAATAAGGGCAAGAGGAAGTTCGCCCAGAGCGTAGAGCTTGCGGTCAATTTTAAAGGCGTGGATTTCAGCAAGCCTGCGAACAGGCTCAATCTCGCCATAGCGCTGCCGAACGGCAAGGGCAAGGGAGGGGGCGTAGCGGTGTTTGCCGACAGCCCCGATATTGTAGACAAGGCAAATACCCTGGGCGTGAAGGTTATAAAGAGCCCCGAGCTGGCCTCGATGTCTGCTGATGCGTCAAAGCAGCACGAACTCCTAAGCTATGAGCTAATAGCCCAGCCGAGCCTGATGCCCCAGATTGCCAAGGCGCTTGGTCAGTTCCTCGGACCGAGGAACAAGATGCCAAAGCCCATAGTTGGCACGAGCATCGAGGATATGGTAAAGAACGTGAGCAAGTCGATATACATAAGGAGCAAGGGCAAATACCTGCCCACTGTGCACTGCATGGTAGGCACTGAGAAGATGAGCACGGACCAGATAACAGAGAATGTGGATGCTGTCATAAACACGCTGGCGAAGCAGCTCGGCAAGCATACGCTGCGGTCGATATACATGAAGCTCACAATGAGCACGCCGATAAAGATATTGTAGTGATTTTATGCTTACAAGAGATCAGAAGGAAAAATTTGTAGAATCGGCGAGCAAGGAGCTCAAGAGCTACAAGACCATAGGCATAATGCCAGTAGGCAGCATACCTGACAAGCTGCTGCAGCTGTCGAAGAACAGGATGCGCGGCAGCATAAAGGTAGTGATGGGCAGGAAGAATCTGCTTATAAAGATACTTGAGAGCGACAGCAGGTCGAAGGACCTTGTCAAGCACATTGAGGGCACATCGGCCATAGTGATGAGCAACAAGGATCCGTTCGAGCTCTACAGGGAATTCAAGTCGAATTCGCTCAAGCTCGCGGCCAAGCCCAACCAGAAGGCACCATCCGACATACACATAAGCAGCGGGGAGACCACACTGCAGCCTGGGCAGGCCGTAACGGAGCTGAAGCAGGCAGGCATAGACGTTCAGATACAGAAGGGAAAGGTCGTAATAGGCAAGGACAAGACGGTTAAGGAGGGAGAGGTCATAACTACGAGCAT
>JAJYTM010000082.1 GCA_021793035.1 Microcaldota archaeon | reverse complement strand
GGATTGCCTTCGTGGTCATAGGCATGCATTGAACCCTTGACATTCATGACCGCATCGTTCAATGAAAATCCACCTCCCCTGCATGCGTAGAATATGCCTGCGGCAGCGGCAGACTTCAGCATGTCCGTTATCCACCTGTTGCCCTCGCTCTCTGCGAGCAGCTTCGATGATACGAGCTCGATCGCCTGCTCTATGGGCGGCCTGCTCTTGTCGTTCGTGCTCTCCGTTGCCATATATATGCGCCTTATCGGCTCCCTCCTGAGCTTTTCCAGGTCGGCATCGCTCGACATTGCGCCCTTTACAAGCTTGTAGAGGGAGTTCGCGGTCATCGTTACTATGTCCTCAGATAGGCCGGGAAGGCGTATGCTGTTCGTGCTCAGTCCGTTCTTTATATGGCCCTCCTTGAACTCTATGAACCTCTCCAGGTCGCTCGCATCAACTGCTACGCCCGGGGCCCAAACGACAGCACGGTGTATGCCGACGCTTTCATCCGTCGCGGATATAGATTTCTCCATGTTATCAACAGCTGGTTCGGAGGCAAGGTTTAAAAATGCCGAAGTGCACTTTGACGCATAACGAATATTGCCCTCACAAAAAATACGGCAATGAAATCTTTTTTATATCTTACATTTGAAACCCAAGTGTGGAGGAAGACGAAAAAGCGAGGGCTAGTCTGAAGAGCCTTGAGGAGTCAGGCCTCGGCAGGAAGCAGATCCGCATAATGCTCATAGCGGGCATGAGCTTCTTCACTGACGCTTACGACCTGTTCGTCATAGGCGTGGCCATACTGCTCCTCATACCCGCATTCCACCTCGATGCCCTGCAAACCGGTCTTCTGGTGAGCAGCGCGCTGTTTGGCGCAGTCGTCGGCCCTGTAATATTTGGCATTGCCGGCGACAAATTCGGCAGGAAGAACACATTCTGGATAACGGTCACAATACTCATAGTCGGTGCCATAGGCTCTGCCCTGTCTGTAAGCTACATAATGCTGCTCTTCTGGCGTTTCGTATTGGGGGTAGGCATAGGCGGCGACTATCCTGTGAGCTCCACCATAGTTGCCGAGTATTCCAACAGGCGCGACAGGGGCAAGCTCATATCATCGACATTCGCCATGCAGGGCTTCGGCATCATTGCAGGAGTCATAATAGCCCTAACTCTTTTCTTCGCTAATGTGCCTGGAGGCCTTATATGGAGGCTGCTTCTGGGCTTCGGCGCAATCCCAGTTGCAAGCGTACTCTATTACCGGATGAAGTTCGAAGAGACGCAGTGGTTCAAGAGCTCAAAGCACGCTGCCAGCGAGACAGGCAGGACAAAAGCCATTACCAGAAAGGCATTTTTCAGGAAGAGGTGGAAGGTTCTCGCCGGAACTACCATATCGTGGTTCATAAACGACGTGACGTATTACGGGACGACGATATTCACGCCATATCTGGTCGGCCTGTTCGGCTTTTCCGGCCTTTTGGCAGCGACCAAGACATCGGCAGTAGTGCTCGTGCTCTTCGCAGTGCCGGGATACTGGATAGCCGTATCGCTGATAGACAGGGAGGGCAGGAAGCCGATACAGTACATAGGCTTCCTTGTAACTGGCATGGCCTTCCTAGTGCTGGCCCTGGCCGGCAGGTACATACTGGCTCTCTCATCGGTGCTCTTCTTCTTCATATACGGGCTCACATTCCTGTTCACCAACTACGGCCCCAACACCACGACATATGTCTACCCTGCGGAGCTATATCCGACGCAGTACAGGGCTACGGGGCACGGGCTTGCCTCAATGAGCGGCAAGCTTGGTGCTGCCATATCGGCGCTGCTGTTCCCGCTGCTCATAGTTAGCATAGGGAAATACGCGCTCATAGGGGTTCTCGGAGGCCTGTCGCTTGTCGGCTTCCTGTTGACCGTATTACTGCTGCCCGAAACGAAAAGGCGCTCGTTGATAGAGACTTCCGGCGAGATGGAGCTCGGCCTTGTAACCACCCTGCTATCTGACGAGTTCGGCTCCCTGATACATGATGTAGATGGCGCTTCGGTTGCCCTTAACAAGGCGCTGGCTGCAGGGCGCATAGCTGATACTAAAAAGCTGTTTGCCAGCGTGAAGGCGAATGAGCACGATGCGGACAGGTATGTGCATGACATATTCGACTATATAACCAACGTGCACGTCGATTCCATAGCCTATTTGGACATATCGCACCTCGCAAAGAGGCTGGACGATATCATAGATACTGAGGAGATGGTGAGCTCCAGGCTGTACCTCTACGGCCTGCACGAAAGCGACAGGCACATGCAGGCACTTGGAGCGACGATAGTCGAGAGCATGAAATCCGTGAAAGCCGCAGTTTCAAAGCTTTCGGAGCTCCAGGGCGCCAGCGACGAGGACATATCAAGGATAAGGTCTGACATAATGGATCTCTACAGGAAGTGCTCCAAGAGCGAAAACGCTGCGGACGATATACTAAGAGAGGCGCTGAAGGACGCGATGCGCGGCAACGACGTCAAGAGCATCATAAAGTATAAAGAGATATACGAAGGGCTGGAATCCGTGTCTGACAGGTGCGTTGACGCTATGGACGTGATAAGCGACATAACGCTGAGGTATACATACCGCACGAAGAGGTAGCTGCGCACTTATGCGATGCTCTTTGCCCTGCTTTTTATCGCTGCCTTGTACCTTTCGTACGCTTCTGGCATGCATTTCTCCATTATTATGAGGTCTATTGGCGTAAAATCGGATACGCCGCGCGCATGGGAGTACAAGAAAAGCTTTTCTTTGTCAGACAGAACGTCAATGGATATGTACCTCGATTCTGTGTGCTCGTCGCATAGGCGTATCTCAGGCTTCTCATCCGTTATGTAGAGAAATATGGATATGTTAAGATTTATGCTGATTCCCTTAGACTCGACCTGATATGCAAATCTGCCAAGCTCTTCGACCTTTTTGCCCT
>JAJYTM010000081.1 GCA_021793035.1 Microcaldota archaeon | reverse complement strand
AGGCCTTCAAAATACAATCTTCTGACCAGCATTAGTACACATTGCTTATAATATTTGCGGTTTTATTATTAGTGAGCGGGATAATAAATGCGCTCGCTATGATGCCACCAATAAGGGCATCTTCAACAAAGGCACCAATAAACTCCAGCTTTGTTGAAGCCCGCACCATTTATGGGTAGGAGATGCCATTATAAAAGATGTTGCTATGAAAACTGTTGGAATAATAGGAGGTCTAGGCCCAGAAACCACTGCAGAATTCTACTTAGCAATCAATTTTGGGTGCTACAAAAAGAACAGGATAAATAGACCCCCTGTTTTAATATGGAACGTGCCGCTGCGCTATCAGGTTGAAAAAGATCTGCTTACAAAGGCTACGGGCGAGGGAAGATATATACCATACCTTACTGATGCAGCTAAACGGCTTGAAGACGGTGGAGCAGATTTCATTGTCATGCCATGCAATTCCCTCCATATGTTCATAGATGAGATTAGGAGATCAGTGAAAATCCCGGTTTTGAGCATATTAGAAGAGACCTCATTGTTCCTAAAGAAGAAAGGGATAAAGAAAGTAGGTGTACTGGCAACCTCTTCTCTGTTGAAAAAGAAGCTATACGAGGGGTATCTACAGCAGAATGGGATAGAGCAAATTCTTCCCGACGATTTGGATCAAGAGAAGCTCGGCCGAATGATTAGCAATCTTGTTATGAATAGATATGACAATAGGGATCGGCAGCGTTTATTAGAGATTATAAACAAGTTCGCAGATAAAGATGTAAAAGAGGTAATCTTAGCGTGCACTGACTTGCAGCTATTATTGCCCCATCACGACAAGCTTCATATATACGATACTATGAAGATTTTTGCGGATGCTACGGTTGACCATATACTAGAATAATATCACTCCAGCATTATTCACGATAAAGCCGCCGAAAGGCTCAAGCCCTAGGCGATAGCGCCTTGCTGCTTTTACCCTCTGCAAGCAGAGCCCTTATGGTGCCTGATGCCTTGATCGTATAGAACGCAACAGGGCTCTTCTCCATGCTCTTTATGAATGTCAGTGCTAGGACGAGCTTGCTGAACCCCTCGAGGCTGCACTTGATCAATACGCTGTTGCCCTTCGCGGATATTATCTTCGGGTTTACATTGCTGTACTCAGCGCTCCCTATGGTGTAGAAGAGCTGGTTGTAGAGCTTGTTCTCCATGCCCTCCATGCTCACGGTCGATTCTACAAGAATATACCTGTGCTTTTCCCTCATCATGCAGCATCATCGCTTTCTCATTATGCTCCCTATGGCGTTCATGCCCGTGCGCACATATGCCTCCTCAACACCAAGCGCTTTCGCAAGCTCGATAATCTGGACGTACGAATTGAGGTACAGCTGCGACCTCGCCATGCTTGCGAAATAAACCTCCATGCCGCTCTTCCTTGCCAGCCTTATGAAGCGCTCCGCCCTGTACATCCTCTTTGAGCGCTCAATATAGCTGGCTTCAAGTATGCTCGACAGCGGTATTATAAGCTTGGTGCCAAGGTCTTTTATTATAGCCATGAGCTTCCTGTCTATGAAGAAATCTGATATGGAAAGCACCGCACCGTTGCGCGCTTCCTTAAGCAATCTTGTCTTGTCGCTTCCATAGGCGATGAAGGCATCGCCCTTTGCACGCTGCGCTGTTTTTGAGTCAACCTCTACATACTGTATGTCTGAGCCTAGCCTGAATATGCTTTCAAATCCCAGGCGCTTTGCAAATCCTGTGTCGATGTCAAAGCCGCCGAATGCGATGTCGTAGTACTTCATTCAATCATTCTGGGATTCCTTCGCTTCGGGCATTCCGAATATGTCCTTCTCCAGCAGTGTCTTTGTCCTCTGCGCAGGATAGAGCAGCTTTATAAGCTTCGTATGGCCCCGTATGCCCCTGCCGGACTCGTATGCCGCGATTAGGCCCTGCATCTCAAGCTCATATAGGTACTTCCTGTACCACCTCTCGCCCTTAGGCTCCTTGTGTATGCTCTCGCTTATCGACCTGTAGCGGTTGTAGACCTCGCCGCTGAATAGATAGGTATCAACCCCATCAGAAAGCTTCTTGTAAGAACCGCCTCCCTGCGTTAGCAGCGCTATCGAATACAGGACAAGCTTCTGGTGCTCCGGCAGCGTCGATACCACATCATATACTACATCATCCTCGGCCATCTTTGCAGCCTTCTGCGCGTACTCGAGCTCGACCCTGTCCTTGCTCGCGTCTTCGCTGAGTTCGCCTGCCCTTGACATTATCTTCAGCGCGAATCTTGCATCGCCGCTCTCCCTTGTCGCTGAAGCGGCTATGAACCTCAGCACCTCATCGCTTATCGCATTCTTCTTGAAGCCCAGCACAACCCTGTCACTGAGTATCTCGTAAAGCTCGTTGGCGTTGTAGTTCGAGAATACAATCTCCGATTCGTACAGCGACGATAAGCTTCTAGGGTCGAGGTAGTCCTTGAACGACACCTTGTTAGATATGCCTATCATCGTTACCCCGCCTGCCTTTATGTCGCTGTTTATCCTCGTCAGCGTGTATATAAGGTCATCGAGGTCCTTGACCACGTCTATCTCATCCAATACCGCCACGAGTATCTTGTTGTCCTCCTCTATCCAGCTCCTGAGCTTCTCGTAGAGCTCCACTGCACCATACCCCCTCTTCGCGTATGTCGGCATGTGGTCTGATATTATCTTATTTAGGACCCTGTAGCGCGAATTGTAGACCCTGCAGTTTATGTAGGATATCTGCGCCTTCGTGTTCGGTATGCTTTTGACCTCCTCTATGACATACCTGACGCACGATGTTTTTCCAACTCCTGTCTTTCCGTATATGAACAAGTTCCTTCCGCGCTCGCCCTTTAGCGCTGGGGCTATTGCGCGCTCTATGTTGCCTATCTCCTTCTGCCTGCCTATGAGCTTCTTAGGGACGTAATGGGGCGATAGCACTTCCCTATTGGCGAATATTTTCGATTCTACTAAAAGGTCGC
>JAJYTM010000080.1 GCA_021793035.1 Microcaldota archaeon | reverse complement strand
CGCGCTGCGCAGCCGCGGAGTGCAGCCAGCAGCGATAAGGGATTTTGTGCTCAGGTTCGGGATGAGCAGAGTCAGCAGCACAGTAGACATATCATTGCTGCTCTCAGAGAACAAGAAAGACACGGATGGCACTGCTAAGCGGCTATTCTATGTGGACAACCCTGTCGAGGTATGCATAAGCAACTACGCTGAAGTAGGCAAAGGCGGCGTAGCGATACCGCTGCATCCCACGAATAAGAGCCTGGGACAGAGAGATGTAGCGCTTTCGGATAAGCTGTATATACGCAAAGAGGACTACGCAGAGCTGTCGAATAAAGGCGGCCTCATACTCAAGGGCTTCGCCACGCTCAAACCTGCAGGCCAGAAAGGCGCTGCAGAATGCACGGCAAGCGCAGCAATAGAGAGTGGCATAGACAAGAGATATGCTGCGGTGCAGTGGATATCCGGCAATCCGATAAAGGTGCGCATGTTGACGCCGCTGCCGCCGCTCAGGGAGGACGGCGAGTTTGACACTGACAGCCTTAAGATCGCAGAGGGCTATGCCGAAACATATGTGAACAGCTTGAAGGATGGCGAGGTAATACAGTTCGAGAGGTTCGGATTCTGCTCGAAGCACTCCGATGGAGGAGGAATCTATTTTATATTCCTGTCAAAGTAGGCAGGTCATTTCAGCATGCTGGCATACACGTTCAGGGAGGAAATGGTGTTGCTGCCCAGTACCTTTTCCAGCGCACCTGTTAGCTTTTCTGAGTCTGCGCGCCTTCCCAGCTTGAAAAGCGCGTATGATATGTAGTAGAATATATTTATCGGGAAATCCTTGCCTTTCAGCATCGAGTCCGCAGAACGCAGCAATGCATTAAAATCGCCTATGTGCGAATCAAACACGATCTCCGCGTATGCAAAAAGGTATGCATTGCCAGATGCCTTCAGCCTGCCCAGGTAGCTTTTCGCAGCCGCTATGTCGTCAAGCTTTACCGCTGCCAAGAGCATCATATAGCTGGTGCCGTATGTGGGCTGCTGCCCAGACTGCGCGGCTGCCTGCTTGGCTGCATCGAATATAGCCTTGTTTAGGAGCAGCTTTGCCGAAGAGAACAGGTGTGACGCTGCCTCTTTGTGCACGGAGTTCTCCTCCATGAAGCCCGGCAGGTCGTACCTTATCTTCGAAAGCTCGTAGTTCGAGTAGGATATGTAGGCCAGTGCCTTCGCGTAAGTGTAATTTGGTGCTGGATATTTCTCAAGCAGGGAATCGTAGGTCTTCAATGCCGTATCGAAGTCTGATGATGCTACCTGCTTGTTGTAGCTGTCGAGAATTGCACACATATCGCTGCTGTTCTTCATCAGGGCAGCGCGGTCTGAGGATATGACATTCTCGCACGCATGGCAAATGCCCTGGTTGTTTATCGCCGGGGTATAGGCGCCGCAGAACTGGCACATGAGGCTCCTGCTGTTATTTTCAGCTGCACCGAGCATCCTTAAATAATGTGAAACGCCGGTCATGCTACCTGCAGGTATACTGGAATAAAAAGGATGTGACATCCTCCCACGACCGAAGCCGTGGGCTTCCAATGGTGGCTTTTTGATTGGTCATCTTGAACCACCAAGTATAGTTCCTGATTCAACGACGGCTGCCTCCCGTAGTTGAGGTCTTACAACGTCTCCAGAGGCGTTACTTCCCGCAAGTCCTGCGGTAGTCAGGATATTTATTGAGGCATTCAAATCCCTGTCCTTTGACATTCCGCATTTCTGACAGAGAAATGTCCGTTCACTCAATTCAATATCCTGTATATTTCCACAATCACTGCACGTTCTAGAGGTGTTCTTTGGATTCACTCCAACTGCTCTGCAACCAGCACTTTCAGCCTTGTAGCAGAGGTATTGGGTGAAGTTCCCCCAAGAAACATCTGTAATCTGTCTTGCAAGATGATGATTCTTCATCATATTTGCAATCTTCAGTTCCTCGTATGCAATGAATGAGTATGAATTGACGAGATGATGGGATGTCTTGTGAAGGAAGTCGTCCCGCTGCCTCGCGATGTGTTCTGAGATCTTCGCAAGTCTTATCTTTGCTTTTCTCCTGTTCTTGCCTCCTTTCTTTTTATTCGAGAGCCTTCTCTGAACCGTTTTCAGTTTATTCATGGATTTGTTCGAGATTCTTGGATTTGGAATCCTTGTTCCATCAGACAGAGTTGCATATTCCTTGAGCCCCAAGTCAATCCCTATCCGTGGTTTATTGTTAGAGAATAGCGGCGTTTCCTCATTTTCTACCGAAAACGTGATATACCATTCCTGCGATTTTGTCTGCTTTATCGCCATTGTTTTTATCTTTCCCTCCATGTCCCTGTGATTTACGAAATTTATTCTTCCGATTTTTGAAATGAAAACCCTCTTCTTTTCTGGTTTGAATCCAGATTGCGGGTATGTCAATGAAGAGACATATGATTTGAATCTTGGAAAACCGACCTTGATTTTCTTTCCATGTTTTCTTTCCTTTATTCTCCTGAAGAAGTTCTGGTACGCCTTTGAAACCCTGTCTGCGATGTTCTGGCAGACCTGCGAGTAGAGTTCGTTGAATTCTGGATTCTTCCTCTTGAGTTTTGTTATCCATTTGTTCATGTCGTATTTCGTGAATGCCTTTCCAGTTTCCTTGAAGTGCTTTTGTGATTGTTCAAGAAGGAGATTGTAGAGTTGTTTCGATAGGTACATCTGGCGGTTGAGCGCCGACTTCTGTGACTGCGAAGGATACGCCCTATATCTGTATGTCTTTTTCAAGATGACCATGTTATCTACGCAATTAATTTAATCCACGCAATTAAATTTTATATGTCTTGCCATTCTGCGGTTCGCTCTCATCCCACCTCTAAAGAGTGTGGGTTTTCCCACTCACATTGATAAGCCTTACCACTGGCGCTACTTCTTCCTCAATACCGCAAACATATGCAGGTCGTCAAAAGGCTCTAGCTTTACTTTCTCCACCACTTCGAATATAGGCGATACGCTCCTTAGGGCCTCATCGAA
>JAJYTM010000079.1 GCA_021793035.1 Microcaldota archaeon | reverse complement strand
TGAGCCTGTTCGCGAATGCGAATTTCAGCATGTAGTACGCCGCACCTATCACCATTATTGCGGCGGTTATGCCGAGCGCCTGATAGCCAAGGTACAATATTATTATCGCTATGCTCGCCAGGCCTGCAAGCGGTATCATGGGGAATAGCCTGTGCTCCCTGAGGTGCTTCGGCTCCGCTTCCGCTTTATAGAGCTTTGATGAAAGGTAAAGGGCCGATACGTTCATTATGGCATAAGCTATGAGCACCGATGCATTTGAAGCCTCGACTATGTTCGAGAAAGATGTCAGAAAAATGAACAATATGCCTATGAACGACGATACAACTATCGCATTCATCGGCGTTGCGGACTTGCTCACGCTGCCCAGTGCGCTTGGCAATTCCTTGTCCCTGCCCATGGCGAAGAAAACCCTGCTCGTGCCCAATATGCCTGTCAGTATTACTCCAGCCGTAGCCGTTATGCCCCCTATGCTTATCACCACATCGAGCACTTTGCTTTTCAGGACCGACATTGCCAAGGACAAAGGCGCGGCGGAATCCGCCATCTTGGAATAAGGCACTAAGCCCAGGGCAGTGTACGCCACCATGAAATACAATGCGGTCGATATGATTATCGATATCACTATTGCCAGCGGTATTGTCCTTTCAGGATTCTTCACCTCGTCGCCTATTGTCGTCACCCTGGAGAACCCCGTGAAGGCGAAGAATATTATCGATGCGCCGGCTATCAGGCCGCTCGTGCCATTCGGCAGGAACACGGCAAGATTCGCTTTGTTGAAGAGCGTAAATCCTGCTATGACAAAAATGACAAGGACGATGACATTGAATGCCACCAGCCCAGTAAGGGTCTTTACGGAGTTCTTTATGCCGAGCAGGTTCACTGTCATGAATATCAGTATAGCGGCGGTGCCATAGTAGACCAGCGGTATCGCTGTGCCAAGAAGCGAATTGATGTAGCTGCCCATGCTCAGCGATACTGCAGCAAGCGCTATTATATTTCCGAAGGTCCACATCCACCCTCCTACAAATCCGGCGGATGGCGCCAGGGATTCCCTCGCATACTCATAGACCCCTCCCTCCTTAGTCACGTGCTGCGCTATCTCTGAGAAGCTTATGCCTGTCAGCATGGCTATGAGTCCCGACAGTATTATCGATATCAGTATGGACGGGCCGGCCTTGCCGATGGCCATGCCTATTATGACAAATATGCCTGCGCCTATTATTGCGCCGAGATTTATCATCACCGCCCCGAACAGGCCTATGACTCTATTGAACTGTGCCATCGGATCATTTCACAATTGTAAAGCATTCGCATTGCGATTAATCTGGCTGTATGCCCCGTAGCAGGTCATCTATACTCTGCCCATAGCCGCACTTATTCACGCTTATCCCAAGGGAGTTCAGGTTCTGCTCCATTCTCGGATTGAGGTCTGCGCAGATCACCATGTTGACCTTGTTGTCCACAAGCATCTTGAGCAGCTTTCCGTGGCCGCCCTGCTCAGTAGCTTCATTATTGTGCGGGTTCTCCACCGTTCTCTTTTCGGAAGCCTCATTGCCATCGATGCGTGCAATCACAAAATACTTCGACTTGCCAAAATGGCCGCTAACAACCTGTCCATCATCCGTAGGTATGCCGACTATCATTATACCACCCATATCATGAGTATGGTGCAATCTAATTTATTACTTCAACCGGGGCTCTCCTTGCTCCTTGAAACCGATACCAGAACTTCATGGCTCCTTGGAAACTCAATATCTATAATACTGCCTATCTTTTTCTTCAGCTCTTCTGCATTCACACTGTACTCCTCCTTGATGAATCCTGCTTCTTTTATGCTGTAGCCGCTGCCCAATTTTGATACTGTGACTATCCTGTCCTTCTTGAAGCTTTTCATGCTCAATTCCTGACCGGGACCTAGCTTTGCTGCAAGGTTGTAGGCTGTCCTGTCCAGGCTTTTCAATGGAACCCATGGCGTGCAATCACCTGCTTATCCTTATTACTGCGGAACCGCCTATCTTGCTCTGCTTTAGGAGAAGCATCGCGCTGTTCGTCTCTTCCAACGTGAATTCCCGTATCTGTGTCCTTATGGGTATTTTTGCTGCGAGGTCAAGGAACTCCATGGCATCGTCCCGGGTGTAGTTGGCCACGCTTTTTACGCTTCTCTCTTCATAAAGCAGCCCGTAATCAAGCTCGGGTATCCTGCTCATATATATGTCGGCTATGGCCACGTTGCCGCCGCGCTTTAAGTTCTTGAGTGCATATAGCACCAGCCTCCCGTCAGGCGCAAAGATTATTGCAGAGTCAAACAAGTAAGGGGGCTTGGAATCCGGCTTTCCCACCCACACCGCACCAAGCGATTTTGCCTCCTTCTGGTGCTTCTCATCCCTCGTAAATACCAACGTTTCGATGCCGAGGTACCTTGCTACCTGTATTATGATATGCGCAGATCCGCCGAAGCCAAACATTGCAAGTTTGTCCCCCTTCTTAACTGCTGAAAGCTTGAACGCCCTGTACCCTATTATGCCAGCGCAGAAAAGCGGCGATGCATGGGCTTCATCAAAACCTTTAGGTATTTTGAAAGCGTAGTCATCAGCTACGACAATGTATTCCGCGTATCCACCGTTCTCATCATAACCGGTAAACTTCATGTTTTCGCAGAGGTTTTCCATGCCCTTCTTGCAGAACTCGCACTTGCCGCACGCGGAGTTGATCCACGTTACCCCTACCATCTCTCCGACTTTATGATTCTTCACTGCTCTTCCGATTGCCACTACCTCACCAACGACTTGGTGGCCAGGAACGATATTCCGCTTATGTACTGGAAGCTCCCCCTCGACTATGTGCAGGTCGGTCCTGCAAACCGCGCATGTATGCACCTTTACGAGCACCTCATTCTCCTTCGGTCTGGGCACGTTCAATGCAGTGAGTTTCAGCGGCTCCTTCTCTATCTGCATCGTTCTTTCAAGTACGAGCGCTTTCATCCGTTTGTTTGCCATGCTTATCCATATCTACTAATG
>JAJYTM010000078.1 GCA_021793035.1 Microcaldota archaeon | reverse complement strand
CTTCCGACTTTCTGCAATACCCTTTTCGGCGCCCTTATAAAAGAGTCCACAACCTCAATATAATCCGCGTTTTCTTTATCAAGTGCATCTGCCATGTCCTTTAATGCACTTCTCTTCCTATCGATACTCGTAGAGACCAAGCAAGCACCTATAATTGGCTGTATAATAGTCGCGTACCCGGTGATATTTAAGCGTTTCTGTCTACCGGCGCCTGCATCTAACATCGATGCAACAAAATCATAAGAACTTTTATATTGATTTGCAGCAATAGATAAAGATATTATTCCGTCAAGGGGTAGAGTAAATGTTTGAGATAAAAATAGATGATGCGAAATACTGGAAAAATTGCGTCGATGCCATAGACAGCCTCATAGAGGAAGGCACATTTAACATTGCCAAGGAAGGGATATCCCTCAAAGCAATGGATCCGTCAGGCATCAGCATGATATCCTTCTTCATACCTAACAAGGCCTTCTCAAAGTACAATGTTGACAAGCAGTCGAACATAGGCATAAACATGGATAACCTGAACAAGATACTCAACAGTTCGAGAAACGGCGAACAGCTAGTAATGAAAGAGGACAGCAACAAGCTAGCACTGGAGTTCATAGGAGAGAACACGCGCAGACGTTACAAGCTGCCGCTCATAGATGTCAGAAAGGACGCCGACAAGGAGCCGAAAGTCGAATTTGATTCTGTAGTTGAAGTAAAAAGCGATTCGCTCAAAGAGATAATAAAGGATGCTAACCTGCTGTCTTCATACATAAGTTTCAAGACGGACAAGGGCTCGTTCAGGGTCGTTGCAAAGGGTGACGCCGCAGAGCTAGAAGAAGAGCACCTCAACAATGCAGAGTTCATAAAGAAGCTTGAAGTGACAGACGGGTCTTCAGCCACATTCAATCTCGAATACTTAGGCAAAATAATAGGCCCGTGCCCTGCAAGCTCCAACATATCGCTATCGATGAAGACCGAAGAACCCATAAAGATAGACTACAAGATAGGGGACGCGCAGGTGGCGTACTACCTGGCTCCATACATGGAGAGCTGAATAGCTCTAGGGAGGGTGCCGATTGCAGGAAGCGAAGAAGAGCAGCACCAAAAAGATATGGATAGCCATATTTGTTATTGCAGCGGCATTATTCTTCATGCTCAAGTACTACGGGCCCGCATGGCTGCTGCAATATGACTTATTTCTCTACGCAATGCTCGCCGCTATTGCAGGCATAGCGCTGATATATGCAGCATCGCTATCGATAGAGGGCTACGGCACCAAGCGGAATGCCGAAAAGGACTACAAGGCGCTATCCGGAGTATTCAAAATGCTGGCCTATGCAGTGCTTGTGATAGTCATCCTGGATATGCTTAGGGTAAACATAACAGGCATACTCGTAGGTGCGGGTTTTTTGGGCATAGTCATAGGCCTCGCTGCGCAGAACACAATTGGCAACTTGTTCGCCGGAATGATGCTCCTTTATGCAAAACCGTTCCACTCTGGGGATGAAGTAGAGCTGTCTACCTGGCAGTACGGCCTCATAGCGCAGACTTATCCCCATGGCAACATATATCCTGGCATTACTGGCAAAATCGATAAGATTGGCGTTATATACACAACCATAATCGAGAAAACAGGGATGCCTGTTTTTGTGCCTAACAGCATAGTGATACAGGCGCTCATATTCAACAAAAACATGGCAGTGATGAATTCCATGCAGGTTCGCGTAGAGCTCGATATCAAAAAAGACTTTCAGAAGTTCAAGAAAATGGCCAAGTCCGCTTTTTCGAGCGATAGATACATAGCAAAGAATGCAAAAGACGTTCAGATAGTCATAGACGACATAAATACTGCGTATTATGGGGTCGGCATACTATTCTCATGCAACAGCGAATCTTCTGCCAAGGTATCACAGCACATAAAGGAAGCGTCGCTCAGGGTGTCGTCAAAGCTATGAGCTATTTATGCCTCTGCCGCATCCGCAATAAGAATTCATAAATAGTTTTCAATTGAGATATTATCAGATAAAATGAAGATCCTCATATTCATAGCCCCAAACGATTACAAGGACGAGACGCTGGAAAAGCTTAAGCTCATGCTAGGCAAATGGGGCGTCAAGTATGCAATAAGCAGCTATTCGAAAAAGGAATGCAGGGGATACCACGGCGCAGTGTGCATGCCTGATGTAAACACTAACTCGGTGAGCACCGAAGATTATGACGGCCTCATAATAGCGGATGGCAAAGGCATAGATTCGTACAAGCTCTATGATTTCAGGCCTCTCCTTGACCTTGTGCTTAAGTTCAGCGCTTCCAAGAAGCAGGTGTGTGCGATAGGCAATTCAGTCAAGGTGCTCGCGAGGGCGAACATCGTAAAAGGGATAAAAGTAGCAACGCCAGACGAAGAGGAAGCGAAACGCCTCGTGCTGCTGTTCCACGGCATACCGACACAAGATGCGTATATGATAAGCGACAACATATCAACCATACGCGACTCAAACAGCATGGACCCTGCCATATTGGAAATACTTTCCCGTTTGGGCGTCAAATGATTGCAAGTAATCCACATGAGCAACGACAAAGGCACGGTTAAACACATAGCAGAGGAACGCATAGGCATATTGTTAGATATTTCAGAACGTTTTTTCAAGGGCGATGGGCCCGCTGGCGTCGACGAAGCCCTGGCGAAGAAATACATAGGCCTCGCCATGCAAATAAGAAGGCATTATAAGATAAGGACAAAAGATAAAAGGTTTGGCACCATATGCAAGAAATGCCGTACTATACTAATACCTGGCATAACGTGCACAGTCAGAATTTTGGGCAAAGAGCATACTGCAGTATATAAATGCAATCGGTGCGGTACTGAGAAACGCGCCATCTTTAGTAGCAAACCAGTAGCTACCCCACTGAGCAGCAAATAAAAATCTATATATATCTTAGGCTGCGCGATATTCGTGATGATTTATCATGACAACTAAATCCATGAACAGGCCAAAGGAACTGTTCAGTACATCTTTCGATCACTTAGACGCCGCAC
>JAJYTM010000077.1 GCA_021793035.1 Microcaldota archaeon | reverse complement strand
TCGGCAAATGATTCCCTTGAATGCACGGATACGGGCAGATCCATATCAAGGGCGGTGTCAAGCATTATGTCGAAGACCTGCTTCTGCTTCTCCTTCGCTTCAGTAGTGGTGGCAAGCTTGTAGTCCAGGCCTATCTCACCCACGGCCACAATCTTCTTTGCATTCTCCTTTATGAGCGAGACATTGAATTCGATCTCATCGTCCTTCATAGCCATGCAGTGCTCCGGATCTATGCCTATTGCAGCGAATATGTTTACATTGTCGCTCATCCTCAGGCATTCCATGTTCGACCTTGTGTCGACCCCGTCAGTTATTATCGTCTTGACGCCGTATTCTATTGCATCCTTTATTACTATTGGGTCGGTTATAAGGTCTATATGCGAATGCGCATCTGCTAGCTCTATCCGGTCCTTGAGCTCCAGCCCTTCCTTCGTGAGCTGCTTGGTTGCCATGCGAACACACATATGGTGCTTATGCCGCCTATGCCTGCAATATCAAAAGGTTATGCTTTTCAGGTATATGAATAAATACCTGAATTCCTTAAATTATAGGTAGTATAAAATTATTAAAGGATGTTGTAAATGCCAAAAGACGAAATAGGAGGGAGAGATATTGCGCACAGGCTGGACGCAATAAGCATAACGCTTTACATCATAACAGCACTATTGGTAATCGTGGTTGCGCTGATGATCTATCAGAGCTTATTCAAGCCGGTTTATGCCTACCAACAGCCGACCAACGCTATAATCAAGAATTCTACAACATTAACAAACCATTCAACAACCAATACCTCGAAATATAATTTCGGTCACAGGCTGACGAACATAGACGCGCCGCTTAATTCGTCTGCATTGGCTGTGTTCAATTCTGCACCAGACTCGTACTTTGAGACTGCAGGCGAGATGCTGCTGAACGGCTCGCTCACAAACCAGGTGATGGACCTGCCAGTTTCAAATTCGTCGATTTTCAAACCTCTGATGATTGATGGAAAACCGACAGCGATATACATAGGCGCGACATCGTGCATATTTTGCGGGGAAAATAGGTGGGCTATGGCTCTGGCCCTAGGGAGGTTCGGATCATTCAAGTCGCTCTATACGGGGTACAGCAGCTTCGGCGACGACGATGTACCCACAATATACTGGAACTCCGACAATTATACAACTGCGAGCAATGTGGGCTTCGGCAACAGCTATACGAGCAGCTACATCAACTTCGTATCTGCGGATTACGAATCGCCAATAGTGCAGGGATTTGAGATACAGCCGTTGAGCTACTTTGTAGCTAAGGCATCATCGGTAAACCAAACGTATCTAGAGGCAATGAAGTTCATGAACAGCACTGGGCAGTTCCAGGGTACGCCGTTTACCTTCTGGGGCAAGTATATAGAAGGAGGGGCGGATGCGGTAGACTTCAGCAATTCGTCTTCGTCAAGCAACCTGACGCTTGAATACATGACGCATGCGCAGATGTACAACGAGCTCAGGAGCCCGAATGACATGATGGGATGGACTGAATACGCAGGCGCTGATGTATACATTGCCTATTTGTGCAGCACGCTCAGCAGCACATCCAGCGCCGAGCCAAGCGTTTGCTCCTTGCCGGCGATACAGGGCATAGAAAAAGTGATGAAGATTTGATTATGGCGCAGCACATGAATATGAAAAGCACCCTTAAGAGGATATATGGCAATCCCGTGTATATTGCAGTTAATATAGCTGCTGCGCTCGTGTATTACGCCCTATACTCATATATACTATCAATCCAGACACATGGCATAGCGGTAGATATAAATCTGCCGCCTTCATATCTTGTGTATCTGCTCGTCATAACATCATCGGTACTGCTCACCATAGCAGTATTCTCAATAAGAGGCAGTAGGAACAACCAGGCCAAGATTTCCGCCAGCGTGACTGGATCGCTCACTGCCGCTTTCGGGGGGGTTTTAGGAGGGTGCGGGTGCACACCGCAGCTCTTATTCAGCATACTGGCTACGCTGGGGCTGGGCTCGCAGTTCGTATCATTTGACATGTTCTTCATAAACTACCAGGTGGAGCTTTTCACTGCATTCATACTGATAAACATAGGGCTTGCAGCATACTATCTGGACAAGCTCGCAAACCCGAAGTGCATCCTGAAGAGGCAGAAAAATGAGAAGAAGAGCAAAGGCAGGCACTAAAAAGGCGCCGAAGGGAAAAGCGAAGCGCGCTCACAGGAACGTTCGCAGGGCCGCGCCGAAAAGGATGAGGGGACGAGCAGTAGAACCGTTGGATATGGGCGCAGTGCCGTTGTCCTATGAAGAAACGCTGCTGGAGGATATAATGCGCGGCAGTGCGGCTGGAGTTAGCAAGCAGGTGTTCGCACTAACGGGCGCGCTGGCAAGCTTAACTCCGAAACTGAGGGAAGTGTATTTCTCGCATGGGTTCAGGGTAGGTAAAATGCTGTACAGGTCAGCCAGGCACATTGCTGGCAGTGCCACCACCGTGTTGCCAGTGCTTATCGAGTTCTTTGGCAAGGCGGGCTATTCTAACGTCTCCTACAGGCCGAAGGGCGGCAGTTACGAATTTGAGATGGCGGATGCGCCGCGCATGAAGCTTGGGGTAAACATGCATTCCTTCGAAGCAGGCATAATATCCGGGTTCATGAGTGAGGAGTACCGGAGGATAGTGAAATTTACGGAATCAGAATGCATGGGCAATGGCTCTGACTCATGCATATTCGTAGAAAGCAGCGGCCATGGCATGGGTGAGAAGCGCCTTGACTCTGACAGCTGGATAAGGGAATTTTCTGATTATGTGATTAGCAGTGCGGGCGATAGAAGGCACGACTTGATGAACTATGAGTATTACCACCTCGCATCTGAATCGCTGCTGCACAACGAGTACGTGAAGGGAATCGGCGATATAGCGTACGTTGCTGGGAGCGGGCTAGGGCGAAGGCTTGGAGAGGAGCACAAAGGCATCGGCAATGAGGCGAGGATAAGGCGGCTCAAGGAATTGATAGCTTTATTAAACTTTGGAAATATAACTATTAAGCGTAGCGCACCGATGTCGCTGCGCATGGAATTCGATA
>JAJYTM010000076.1 GCA_021793035.1 Microcaldota archaeon | reverse complement strand
AGAGAATGCATTTTGGATTCGTATGAAGAACGCTCCGCCTCTACTGCGCTTATTGCGTTCCTCAGCTTCTCATCTGCTTTCTCGTTCCTGTCAATCTTCAGCCCGCTTTTTCTGGAGCTCGCTTCGTTTACGGATTCCACATTCGCCATCATGAGCGCTATCTCCTCGTTTATCCGGTTGTAGGCATCGACCTCTTCGGAAACCCCCTTCAGCTGGTCATTTATGCTTTTCAGCATCTTGTCCATCTTGGAGAACTCCCTTTTGAAGGAGTCCATCTGCTTCGAATAGCCTACAAGTATCATGCTGAACTTTGAGTTGAGCTTCAGTATCTCCTGCAGCATGTATTCGTACGCCTCCTTCTTCAGCTTTATACGCTCATACCGGGTATCTGCGGGCGTGTCAATGCTGCCTGCACGCTCCGTCAGTATGGAGTATAAGGATTTGGAGTATGTGGCTTTCTGGCTCTTTATAAAGCCTTCGCTCATATGCTCTATATATTCCATGTCGGGCTCCAGATCAGCGGAGGAGAACTTTTCTGAAAGTTCCGCAAATCTTGCTGCTTCTTCTGAAAGCGATGAGACTGACCTTTCTACGGAATCCATAACTTTTGATATTTTGGAATCGAACATCGAATCCATATAGCGCGCCAGCTCGGTAAAAGGCACTTGTTTTACTATATCGGGTTTCTTGAAGAACATACGATCATGCCATGCGCATATATGTGCCGCCGGTTTGCACCGCGCACCTCTGCAAGCCCAGCATTGATTGCATTACGGCTTAAATGAATAAATAGCTTGACATCTATATTGAGTTTGATGATCTATATGAATCGGGGCACCACGGGCATAGTCATATTTGCAGTTGCATACTTCATGCTGTTCGTGGCGCTGGAGTGGTATGCAAATAGGGTTTTTGCTCCTAATACCGCTTTCTACGAATCGCCAGTATTTGCTATGGCTGTGATAGTATACGCAGCAGTAGTGGCAGCAATGCTGCTCAGGTATAAGAACAAGAACAGGCAATGAATGCGCTTGAGGCAAAGCGCCTGCAAGCGCACGCAATAGAAATGCTTATACTCTCCTTCCGCGCTTTCCTCCTGGCCTCCTTATCGTGTCGGTCGGAAGTGGCGTTACGTCCTCTATCCTGTTTATCCTCAGGCCGCTCCTTGCTAGCACTCTGACAACGGCTTGCGCGCCCGAGCCTGGAGTCTTGGAGCCGGAGCCCCCTGGCGCCCGTATCTCTATGTTTATGTTTGTTATGCCTTTCTCCTTTGCTTCGGAAGCCACCTTGTAGGCAGCCTGCATTGCAGCATAGGGATCCCCTTCCTGCGAGTCGGTGTTAACCATCATGCCGCCGCTCCCGACGGATATGGTTTCTGCGCCGGTTATGTCAGTAAGTGTTATTATGGTATCGTTCTTTGAAGAGTACACATGTGCAACGGCCCATCTCTCCCCTCTCGGTTTTGATACTGGGGCTTCCAATGCCTTTGACTCATATGACACTATAGCTTTCTCTTTCTTTTCGGTGCGCTGTTGGGGCGCAGCCTTTTTGTCTTTTGCCATAATTCAACACCATTATCTGTGAGATTAATCATGCATTAGCGCTGTCCTGAGTTGCATCTGGGGCCTGCTGAGCCTGCTCTGTGCTGCTATTTGCCTGTTCTGAGGTTTCGTGCTGCTCGGCCTGTGCCTGCTGGGCTTCGGCAGCCTGGTGTTCAGAAGCGCCTGCAGTAACTTTCGGGGCTATGTCTATGGGCTTGTAATACCCTATGTAATTCTCTTCTGAAGGGCTCACAGTATATCCAGGCTTATCGACCTTGCGGCCGTTTATGCTTATGAAGCCGTGCACTATGAGCTGCCGAGCCTGGCGCATTGACCTTGCAAGGCCCTTCCTGAATACTACAGATTGCAGCCTGCGCTCAAGGAATGCGTTAGCGTTAAGGTCAAGGACGTTGTCTAGCGTGCTGGTGGAGCTTATGATACCATATCTCGATAGGTTCGACAGTATGTTGCCCTCTACCAGGGGGTTTACGGCCCTGCCGGATAGGAGCTCTCTCACTGTGCCCCTTATGCCGCTTATCTTTGACTGCACCTTCCAAAGTTCCTTCATGTTCTTTAGGCCATACTCGTCTTTCAGCGTGTTGTCCTCATGTATCCTTTGGAGATTCCATATGTCCTTAGGCTTTTGGTATTTCCTCCTGTTCCTTCTAGGTGCTCCCAAAAAATCACTCTAAATATTTTATTTCGAAGGCTTTGATGCGGATGCTTGAGGCTTCAATGCGCTCTTCTTGACCACTCCCATTGTAGCGCCAGTCCTGCCTGTAGACCTCGTGTGCTGGCCGCGCACCTTCTGCCCGTACTGGTGCCTATAGCCCTTCCACGTCCTCAAGTTAACCTCGCGGTTGACATCTTGCCTTATTGAGAAAGTCAAGTCGTTCCCTACGTAGTGCACATCTGCTCCTGTATCAAAATTCTTCCTCTTGTTAAGCATGTATCTCGGCACTGAATACTCTGCCGGCTTCTTTATTATCTCTTCTATGTCCTCTATCTGCTTTTCAGACAGTTCACCCAGCTTGGCGCTTGCCGGTATGCTGAGCTTCTTGCCTATAGAATAGGTCAATGCATTTGCCATGTTGAGGCCTATTCCCCTTATCTTAAACAGTGCCCTGTAGATGGGCAGCGAGCCGTCTATGTCCCTGCCAGCAATCCTTATTATCGATTGCACCTTCTTTTCCTCTTTGTTCTGAGCTTTGTTTTCAGCCATAATATAGCCTTCGAGTTGAATTTGAACTGGCGGCGCTCAATACGCGATTAGAGCATGACAGATGCGTCTCGCCAGATATAGTTATTCTTTTTATTGCCAAAGCTTAAAATACCTTGCTATTCAGCGCAAATTTCAGGCTTCCAATCTTTGATTTATTCGCCAGGGTAGGGATTTGAACCCTAAAGGCCGTGAGGCCATGCGCTTGCAGGACTTGTTTCCAGGCGCACGCGATACCGGATTCCGCCACCCTGGCATGAATGATATTGGTATTTGGCTCTGTGAAGGGATATATAGCTTTCTGTGATTCTTT
>JAJYTM010000075.1 GCA_021793035.1 Microcaldota archaeon | reverse complement strand
TAAGCGGGCACCGTGATGCTGTGCTCCCCTTTCTCGAGCGTGTCTTTTGAGACAATCAGATAGTGATCTATGCCCTTAATCCTGTATAGGTCATTCTTCTCGGAAACTGAGTTCTGGTATTTTATTTCTATGCCAAGATGGCTTCCATTGTCTCTTCTGTATATGAAGTCTAACTCTTTTTCGCCTTTTAGAAAATATAGGTATGTATCGTATCTGCGCATGGGATCGTCTTCCTTGGCCTGCGAGAGGTGGGAAGCCACAATTTCCTCAATGGCAATGCCCACGCTATCAGAATTAAGAATGCTTTCTGCATATCTGTTTGGCTCCTCGCCTGTCCTATACGAACCGACTGAATAGTGCAGCATCAAGTCGCAGAAATAGCTTTTTTGAAGGCGCAAAGGCTCAAGCTTTTTGTCCAATCCATTCAGCGTCAAGAAGACATAAGATTCTCGGAGCCTGCGCGAGTATTCTATGAATGTTTTTGTGTTCATCGACGCTTGCCTAGAAAGCTTGGTATAGGATATACTTTTGCCTATGCCGCTTAGCGCCCCCTGCAGGACGCCTTCTGCAAACGAAGGGTCTCCTGCCCTGCCCGTGCCAGCCATGGTTGAAGCATCGTTTTTTGCATACAGGTAAAGCTCTTCGTACACCTGCAGGGCTATGCTGAATGCGGGCTTGCCGGGCAATTCCTGGAAGTAGCTGTTTATGCTAATCGGATAGCCGCCTGTGCGCATGTATATGCTAAAAAGCTTTTTGAGCACTACCGCATACGGCACTAGGGCATTGACACTAGCGTATATTTCATCTGTGCTTTCCTCGAGGCTTATGCGCTTCCCAAGAGCACGCATGAGTCCGTCTGCATAAGTATCTATATCATCCCCGAGGGCAGCAATAAGCCATCTTGTCTCTGGTTTTAGAAAGCCTTGCAAATGCCCAATCTCTTCTTTAATATCGAATTTGTTACTGCCATAATTTATTTTAGCAAAAACTGAAATCAGGTTGCTGCAGAAGTCGCCGAACGTGAGCGTCCGCATTATGTACGTATTTCCCTCTGTGCCGCGCCCAGGCATTAGCTCTTGCCTGAGAACATGCGCCAGCGAGCCCGTCACTACTGTAACAGTGTTTTTGAGCATACCCTCATTGGCTAGGGCCTGAACGACATTCTCCCAGCCTTCCACGTTCTGCACCTCATCCAGCATTATGTACCTGGTGCCTAACCCTAAATTGTCAAAGAAGTCATACAGCATGTTGCTCAGCTCTTTTGCGCTTTTTATGCTGTCTAGCGAGTAGTAGAAGATGCTGAGCCTGTCTGCTCCTTTTTTGAGCAGGTTTAGTATAAGCATTTTTAGCAGCAATGTCTTTCCTACCCTGCGCGGCCCTTTAATTATGTATATGCCTCCGGGCTTGAAATCAATGGACCGCCTCTGGAATCTGAAAACCCCTGAATTTAGCTTTGCAAGGTCCTTGTCCGAATCCGCAAATTTCTCGCCGAGGACCCACCAAGGGTTCATCCGTGTGCGATCTTCGATACGTACCATATTATTAATTTGTGTAATAAAGTATTTAAATATTGCTATTTTCGTGTAAAGTAATACACGTTTTCAACAATATGCGCAATATCGCCAATGTGCTGCGCATCTTTTTATTTCTTTCAATAGATAACCATAGCGGTGGAAATGGCAAGCAAGCATGCCAAGCGTGACCTAATATCGCTGAAGAAAGAGTATACGAGCATAAACGGCAAGAAGATGAGGGTTATCAGCATCGTCGAACCAGGCGTATCGGTAGTGCTTCCATTCGTTGATTTGAGGAAAGACACCATCATCATAGAGCGCCAATACAGGCCGGCATTGCACAAATACATATATGAGCTGCCAGCCGGCCACATAGATAAGGGCGAAACGCCGAGGCAGGCAGCAATAAGGGAGATGCAGGAAGAGACTGGCTTCGCCCCAAAGCGCATACGTTTGATGTACAGGGCGTATCCCACCCCTGGGTCATCGCCAACGCTATTCTACTGCTTCCTGTCTGTCGGCTTGGCAAACGGCAACGGCAGGTTCCACAAGGATCCTGACGAAGTGATAAAGATAGAGAGAATCAGCATGAAAAAAGCCCTCAGCATGATCAAGTCCGGAAGGATAATAGACAACAAGACCATAGCTACGATACTCTACTATGAGAAATTCATCGCTAGGGGATGATAGCGCTCCGCACAAAAGGTTTTTATTCATAGGAACACATAAACATCTAAAATTCGGGCTCGCTGCCCGCCGCGCCTAATGGTTTGGTGATGATTACATGCAAAATATAGACTTATCCGAGCTAGAAAGGTCTGTGCTCGCAAAATGGGAGCACGAAAAGACTCGCGAGAAGGTAAATGCGAAAAACAAGGGCAGAAAGATATTCTTCTTCCTCGAAGGGCCGCCATATGCGAACGGCGAGCTGCACATGGGCCACACGCGCGGCTACACCAGGAAGGACGCGATGCTCAGGTACAAGCGCATGCGCGGCTACGACGTTTTCGACAGGGCAGGTTTCGACGTGCACGGATTGCCGATAGAGAACAAAGTCGAGAAAGAACTGGGCCTCACATCGAAGAGGGACATAGAGGCGAAGATAGGCGTTGCAGAATTCATATCCAAATGCATCGCTACATACAAGGAGTTCGAACAGGCGCAGATAAACGACGCGGTAAGGCTTGGCGTATGGTTTGACTTCGACAATGCCTACATACCCGCAACTCCCAGCTACATGGACAAGGCGCTTATGGTATTCAAGAAGATATACGAGAAGAAGCTCGTATACAAGGACACGAAGGTAATGCCCTACTGCCTGCACTGCGGCACAGTGCTCGCGAAGGGGCCCGAAGTGGAAGAGGAAGAGGATACGGATCCATCGTTCTACGTGCTTTTCAAAGTTGACGAGAAGAAGTCAAAGCCCGCAATAGCGCTTGACGACAATACCTATCTGCTGATATGGACAACTACGCCATGGACGCTTCCGGGCAACATGGCCATAGCGGCAAATCCCAAGGCCAGGTACATAAGGGCCAAGATATCAGGCAAGAACGTCATACTCGCCAAGGATAGGGTAGATG
>JAJYTM010000074.1 GCA_021793035.1 Microcaldota archaeon | reverse complement strand
CCGTTAGAGTCATAGACATAGAGGGATTCGACATGCAGATGGACGGGGGCACCCATGTTGCAAACACAAGAGAGGTAGGCAGCATTTCGATGCTCAGCTACGAGAACAAAGGCTCGCACAACAAGCGGGTAACGATAAAGCTGGGATAGCGCATCATAGCTTCTTTGTCTCTGCATCCATGGGCTTGTGCTCGTAAAGGAACACGGCGCCCTTTAGCGCCTTTAGCGACAACGTAGCGCAATGGAGCCTCACCGGACCCGGGTCTATGCCTATTATCTTCTTCAGGTCCTCGAACCCCATCTTTTCTATGTCCTCTATGCGCTTGCCCTTTATCGCATCAGTGAGCATGCTCGCCGAAGCTACGCTTATAGAGCATCCGTCGCCGTCGAATTTGACATCCTTCACGATCCCGTCCTCGATGTCCAGGTATAACGTAAGGTCGTCGCCGCACACAGGGTTATGGCCGTGGAACTCTGCGTTTGCATGCTCGAGCTTGCCCTTGTTGTGCGGGTGCTCATAGTTGTCAATGAGCTCTTCTACATAGAAATCCATCATACCTCCTCAAAAATGAACATTTGTCACTCCTTTATCTTAAATATCTTCTTTACCTTGCCTATAGCCGCTACTGCCTTGTCTATATCCTCCCTGCTGTTATACAGGTAGAAGCTCATCCTTGAAACTGCACCCCTGCTGAGCACTTCCGTAACCAGCGGCATGGCGCAGTGGTGGCCTGCGCGGATTGCTATGCCCTCGCTGTTGAATATCTGCGCCACATCGTGAGGATGCACGCCTTTTATACCGAAGGATATGACACCGGACTTTGCCGCTATGTCTTCCTTCGTCGGCCCGTACACCTCTATGTTCTTGATGCCCTCCAAGGACTCGAGCGCATACTTTGTCAGCTCTGCCTCATGCCTATGTATCCTTTCCATGCCAACATTGTTCAAGTAGTCTATTGCGGCGCCAAATGCTATGCCGCCTTCTATGTTTGATGTGCCAGCCTCAAATTTCCACGGAATAGAGTTCCAGCTGTACGTCTTCCTTGTCACAGCGCTTATCATATCGCCGCCGCCGAAAAGGGGCTCCATTGAGTCCAGTATTTCTTCTGTGCCGTAAAGCGCTCCTATGCCTGTAGGGCCGAGCATCTTATGGCCGGAAAGCGCGAAGAAATCGCAGCCTATCGAGCCCACGTCTACGGGCATATGCGGGGCCGATTGTGCACCGTCTATGAGAACCACCGCACCGTGCTTTTTTGCTTCGCGGGTTATGTATTTCACATCGTTTATAGTACCTAGAACGTTTGATGCGTGCGTTATCGCTACTATCTTCGGGTCCTTCTCGAGGTTCTCCTTGAAGCTCTCCATGTCAAGCTTCTTGTTGTTGGAATCAAGTTTCACGTAATCCAGCACAGCACCCTTTCTCCTCTCAAGCAACTGCCATGGGACAAGGTTGCTGTGGTGCTCCATGTCGGATATGAGTATGTGGTCGCCCTTGTTCACGTTGGCGTTGCCCCATGATATGGCCACGAGGTTTATCGCTTCTGTAGTGTTGCGCACGTATACTATGTTCTCTATCCCTTTCGCTCCGATCAGCTTGGCGAGCTTCTCCTTTGAGTTGGTGTATTCCTCGGTTGCGCGCTCGGCTATCTCGTATATGCCCCTGTGTATGTTGGCATTGTATTCCGAGTAATATTTCACTATCGAGTCGATTACCTGCTGGGGCTTCTGCGAAGTGGCTGCGCTGTCAAGGTACACGAGCGGCTTGCCTGCCATATTTACCTTGAATATTGGAAAGTCCTTCTTGATGCTCTCCACATCTATGCTGTCATTGCTTGGCATTGCCATCATCCTCGAACGACTTATAGCCTTCCTTTTCTAGCTTGCTTATTATTTCCTCTCCGCCGCTCTCCACTATCCTGCCCTCGACCATCACGTGCACGAATTGAGGCTTCATGTATGCTAGTATGCGGCTGTAATGCGTTATTATCAGCGCGCCTGTCCCGTTCTCCTTCATTATCCTGTCGATGTTTGATGCGACGACCTTTATGGCATCTATGTCAAGGCCTGAATCGGGCTCATCGAGAATCGCTATCTTAGGCTTTTCTATGGCCATCTGTAATATCTCTGCTTTCTTCTTCTCTCCTCCGGAGAAGCCCTTGTTCAGCGACCTGCCCACTATGCCCTCCGCTATCTTGAGGCTCTCCATGTTGCTGTTTATCTGCTGCATGAGCTCCTTCATGTTTACATAGCCGTCCTTGTCCAGCGCTTCCTTCGATGCGCGCAGGAAGTTTACAAATCCTACGCCCTCAACCTCTACGGGGTTCTGGAAGCCGAGGAATAGGCCCAATGCGGCGCGCCTGTCAGTGGTCATTTGAAGTATGCTCTTGCCGTCTACCAGTATATCGCCGGAAGTGACCTTGACGCTCGGATGGCCGAATATCGCTTTCGCCAGTGTCGTCTTGCCAGAGCCGTTTGGCCCCATTATGACATGCGTTTCGCCGTCCCTCATATTCAGGCTGACTCCGTGGAGTATCTCCTTCTTCTCTACATTTGCATGCAGATCCTTTATTTCCAACAGCATCAAATCGTCCTCAATGTAATTAAACGTAAACTTATCTCACCACTAGGTTGCAGGGGAATTTCTTGTAGGCCTGGCACAGCATGCAGAGACTTTTCTGCGCGGCTTTATCGTCTCCGGATATCTTGCTGTTTATGAACCTGTATATGTATTTGTCTGCATCTTTCATATTTAAGCCCTTCCCTGTGCTGCCTCGGCCGGACAGATATTTGCTCACTGCAGCCTGGGTTATGCCGAGCATAGACGCTATGCTGCTCTGCGTAATCCCATACTCGCTCGACATTATGGCTGATGCGCGCGCCCTGAAGTAGGGCATCAGCGTGTATATTGCGTCTTCGTAATCAGTCCTGTGCCTCATCTTTTTCACTCCTGTATTTGTAATGCCCCTTGAATATGTCAGACTCGGAATCGGCGAACCATAACCCGGAGCTGTTGAGCTTAGGCGTCTTGCCTATATTGGAGCCGTCCTTCATCTTTACCCTTATTATTGCGGCGAATGCTTCCCTTGCCTGGTTGTTTCCGACGCTGCCCAGCTGGCTTGAGAAGAAGCCGTTGACTAGGAGCTCCTTGGCCTTTTCCTTGTCCACGCCGTGGGTGCCCATGTAGAACAGCGATTC
>JAJYTM010000073.1 GCA_021793035.1 Microcaldota archaeon | reverse complement strand
CGGCGAATGCTTCCCTTGCCTGGTTGTTTCCGACGCTGCCCAGCTGGCTTGAGAAGAAGCCGTTGACTAGGAGCTCCTTGGCCTTTTCCTTGTCCACGCCGTGGGTGCCCATGTAGAACAGCGATTCTTCGTCTATCGGGCCTATTGCCGATGAATGCGTGGCCTTTACCTTGTTCTCATCTATTGACATTGCAGGTATCGAATCTATTCGTGCAGACTTGTCGAGCAGCATGCCAGACTCTTCAACAAATGACCTGGAATCCTTCGAGCCATTGACTATCTTCGAGAAACCCTTCAGGTAGCATGTTGCGCTCCCCATGGCTGCCGCGCGGGTTGCCAGCCTGGCCGTAGTATTGTTTGATGAATTTACTATGTTGGTGTTTATGTCCATCTTCTGCCCGTCCGATCCGAAGATGAACTCGTTCACATCGATGGAAGAGGAGTAATCGTGCGCCTCTATGGTTCCTTGGGCCTTTGTGACGCTGCCTCCGGAATAGAAGTAATTCATCTTAAGCGATGAGCTTGCCAAAGACTTTGCATCGTATATGTTAAGCACAGTTGTGTCGTAGCTCTCGTTATGCAGCATGTTGATCTCGCACTTTGAGTAATCTTCTGAGATTATGCGGTGCGAAGCTGCAGAGATTGTGCGCCTTCCTTCTGCTGTTGCGTACCATTCGAGCAGGTTCAGCTTCGACCCTTTGCCTGCATTTATGGTTATCCTTACGAGAAGTGGCTCGTTGATCGCCGCGAAGAGAAGGTTTATGCTCTTCTCTGAATCCGCGGGGATTTCTATCACTATGTCCTTCTTCGCATAGGCGTTGATGAGCAGGTTGTATTTGTCGTCAGAACTGACGTATGCCGGATAATCGGGCCCTGCGTTTCTGATATCTATGAACTTCACTGCTTTGCCTTCCTCTCTGAGCACTGCATTTCCGCTGGAGCCTATTATTGCGTCGAACGATATGCCCGAATCCTTGAAAACTGCATCATAGAATCTGCGGAGCTCGTCCTCATCGTCGGGCTTGGCATGCTTTGCATTCGTTATCTCGAGCAGCTTTTCGGAACCTGCAGGTATGTACCTCTTCTTGTACAGCTCGTTGGTCTCCTCCTGCGCAGCCATATACCTGCCAACCAGTTCCTTGGAGAATTCTGCGTACTGTTCCATCTGCATCAGCCTATAGAGTTTGCTGTATCGAGCTTGATCAGGCGCTTCAGTTCGAGCGAATATTCCAGAGGCAGCGCCTTGGCAAGCGGGTCTATGAATCCCAGCACTATGGTAGTCATCGCTTCCTCCTCGCTCAAACCCCTCGACATCAGGTAGAAGAGCTCTTCTTCGCCTATCTTCCCGACCGTTGCTTCGTGCGTTATGTGCGCATCGTCCCTGTGCAGTTCCATGTAGGGATAGGTATTTGTCTTGGATATGTCATCTAGAAGAAGTGCGTCGCACCTTACTGCCGATTTGACATTTGAAGCATCCTTGCCCACGTATACAAGGCCCCTGTATGATGTGACTCCGGTGCCCTTGGATACGCTCTTCGATATTATTTTGGATGTGGTGTTGGGCGCCAGGTGCAGCACCTTGCCTCCCGAATCCTGGACCTGATTGTCCCCCGCTACGGCTATAGAAAGTATATCGCCCTTTGAGCCTTCCCCCTTCAGGTATACGCTGGGGTATTTCATGTTCGTCCTGCTCCCTATGTTCCCGTCTATCCATTCCACATATGCATTCTCATACGCAAAGGCGCGCTGCGTTACCAGGTTGTACACGTTCTTAGACCAGTTCTGTATCGTAACATAGCGTATGTGCGCATCCTTGTGCGCGACGAGCTCCACGACTGCAGAATGCAGCGATGAGCTTATGTATACTGGAGCCGTGCAGTTATGCACTGCAACGCCGTCGGCTACATAGCTCTCATCTCCTTCAACACTAAAATTATACACGTCCAGCCCATGCACGGATTCAGAATGTATATCGGTTATCGGCACAAAGGCGTAATTGCCGAAAACCCTGCCGTGCGATGCTTGGATGGGCACCTGCGCAATTGAGACTAAAGAGATAGTACCGTCTTTATTGTAGCTTTTTGAGGTGCCGCCCAGCACACCCATTAGGTTGGCAAACCATACGAGGTTCTCACCGCCTACGTATACGCAGTACATCTCGTGCCTATTCCCATTGCGCTTTTGCTTGTTCACACTTGATAGTATATTGAACCTGAGCAGCATGTTGCGCAGCTGCTTCGCCAGCGTGATGGATATCGTATTTACCCTGAACATTCTCTTGGCGCCGTAGTCATATCTCTTATCCATGAAGCTGCCGTCTCCGCGCCACATACCCTTTATTAATTCTTTTTGCTTTTCTATGGACTCGTGCATTGCCCACTCCGGAATGCGCTTGTTCAATGCTCCTTTCCCGAATTCATTGCTGAATAATTCTGCTGCATCAGTATCGCAGAGATATATGCTTATCCCGTTCTTGTATTCCTTCTGCACTATGGGCTTCTTTCCGAAATACTTTTCAAGGAGGGATGCAACATCGTATATGTAGGCCTTCTCACCTTTGTTGAAAGTGAAAGATAGGTAGTTTTGATTGCTTTTGCCAGTAGTGCTGCCCTCCGAGAGATAATAGCCTATCAGCCTGAAGAAGCCTTCATCAGCAGTTAACGTTACTATTTTCTTGACTTTATGCCACCTTGCAGATGTTTCTATTTCGAACTCCCTCTGCGGGCTGCTGACAGTATGCCTGTCTATCGGTATGGCTAGATAGTCGCCTTTGTTAAGAGTGCTTGCTGTCGCCCATTCCACCTTCCATTGCACATTCCTGTATTCTGCATTGTTCCTTCTTGATATTAAGAAGGGATGTTCTTCTGTGGCATTGATAATCGTTGTTGTGTCTCCCATATATGATACATGGAAGAGTTTGCCTTCGAAAGGCCTTACCTGCGTGTGGTACACCCTTCTATAATTGCCTGCATGTGTAAGCACCAAGTCTCCAGGTTCTATCTGCTCTATGGGCTTGCTCCCGTCTATAGTTGTTATCTCAGTACCTTTTGTAAAGCACCCCTCAATGTAGGTCACGTCTGCGCCCTCATCAGCAATTATGAGCGTGCGCTCGAACTGCCCCGCCTTCTCGCCATTTATCCTGAAATATGCCTGCAGCGGCATTGCGAGCTTCACGCCTTTCGGCACGTATATGAACGAACCGCCGCTCCAC
>JAJYTM010000072.1 GCA_021793035.1 Microcaldota archaeon | reverse complement strand
AGGAGATGACCGACGAGGAAAAGCTTGCTGCCGCCGAGCGCGACAGGAAGATACAGGAGAATCTAAAGAAGGTCAAGGAGGAATACGGGGACGTGATATTTGCAAGGCAGGAATACAGCCTGAGGGATGGAGCGGCGCTCGGCCTGGACGATGGCAAGGTATACCTGTACCTGAAGGCGAACGACGATTTCTTGAACAAGGCGGACAAACTCCTCGAGAGCAAGATCAAGGGCCTAAAGAGGGCGCCCAAGGATATCGAGGAAAAGGTAATTTCGACAATAAAAGGGGAAGAAGACGCGGCTTCTGCCGGCTTCGGCTCCATATTCGGCGGCTGAAGAAGCCTTCTATCTATTCATGCGCATCGCTATCTGCTCAGTCTATCTGGCTGAACACCTTCTGCGCGATGTCCTTTCCGAGAACCCTGGCTACCTTTTCGCGGCTGTTCCTTATGTCCTCGATTGTGTGTATGCCGTTGTTGAACAGCGCTCTCGCCCTCACCCTTCCTATCTGCTCAAGCCTGACAAGGTCCAGCAGCTCCTCCTTTATCCCATATTTGAGCCTGACGTTTACGTTCACCAGGTCATGTATAGGCACATGCACCAGCTTGGCCAGCTCTATAGAAGAATACACGAGCCAGTCAGCATTGGTGAGCTTGACGTATAAAGCACCGGGCGTTATGGAATACTTCTCGACGAGCTCCTTCTCGTGCACCTCGTCCATCCAGTCATATAGCATCAGCGCAGTGGTGAAGGCCCTCTCCGGCTCGTACACTGCGTAATCGAAGCTGCCTTCAGAGTCGAATATGCTGGTGCTTGGCATGGTGCTCCTGTACATCACATATCTCGAAAGCCCCTCCTCGGTCGCTTTGACGTACGGCCTCATCTCGAGCGTATTGGTTATCATGAACAGGCTGCCTATGATATCGCGCTGCTTCTTGAGCGAATCGACGATCCATTTAGCCGAAAGGGGGTCTATATAGAGCTCGCTGACCCTCCTACCGAGCCTTGTCGCGACCAGCTCGCCGTTCCTGTCCTCTATGAATTCCCACTCGCCGAGCTCCATGAGTATGCTCCTTACGTTCTGCTTTATCTCCCACAGGTCCCTGTACTGGAAGCCGTAGAAGGTCTTAGCCATGAAGGCGTTTATGCTGTCCACGGAGTTGAGGAAATCCTCAGCTATAAAAGCGAGTATATGTGTCCTGAGTATCGGCGCTATGCCGAGGCTGGAGCTCACCGGCTCCAGCTCGCCCTCTATGTACTCCTTGTAGAGCCTCTTCATGAGCTCCTTTGATGTAGCCAGAAGCAGCGCCCTGCCCTCTGTATCATATTTGGGCCTTCCTGCCCTGCCGAAGAGCTGCGTGACCTCGTTTATGCCTATCTTCGAGCTCCCGAACCCGTCGTACCTGTGCACCTCCTTGACCAGTACTGTGTGCGCCGGAAGGTTGACGCCAAGGCCCAATGTGGTGGTGGAGCATACCGCCTTTATAATATTATCTCGGAAGGCCTGCTCTATGTAGCCGCGCTGCGAGTTGAGCAGGCCGGCATGATGGAACGCTACGCCATTCTTCACCGCCCTGGCGAGCTTTATGCATTGCTGCGTAGGGCTCTCCAGCACGCCGAGCACCCTTTCGCTGAGTTCGTTTAACCTTATCTTGTCGTCTGCAGTGAGCGTCGGGCCTATTGCAGCGCCTATCCTTTCCGCCCCTGCCTCTGCGTTCCTCCTTGAAGAATAGAATACAAGAGCCTGCTTGCCCCTTCTCAGAGTGTCCTCTACTACCCGTATCTCCTGCAGCTGCGCGCCTCCCTTCAGCTCCTCCGCACTGCCTTCATCCTCTGCCTTCGCCCTGCCTAACTTATAATACACCTTATTGTCAAGCACTACTCCCTTCCTCAGCTTAACGGGCCTGTAATCGCTCTCGACCAGCTTGGCGCCCATCCATTCAGCGATCTCGTTAGCGTTGCCTATTGTCGCGCTCAGCGCAATCATCTGTGCGTCAGTTATGTCCTTGAGCTTGGTCATCAGCAGCTCAAGCGTCGCGCCCCTCGAAGGGTCGTCGAGCATGTGGACCTCGTCAAACACAATGCACCCAACACTGGGAAGCCAGTCTATCCCGTGCCTTATGAGGCTGTCGAATTTCTCTGTCGATACGAATATCATGCTGTAATTGGATAGCCACGGATCATTCGAATCCATGTCGCCTATAGACATAACGCTCTTTATGTAGGGATATGCAGCCTTGAATTCGCTGTACTTCTCTTCCACCAAAGCCCTCATGGGTGCTATATACACTGCCTTCTTGCCCTTCGCTATTATGCTGTATGCTGCCGCCAGCTCTGCTACGAGCGTCTTTCCGCTGGCTGTCGGCGATGCAACAACAATGCTGTTCCCCTCCAATAATCCCGAGCTTATCGCCGCCTCCTGGGGCGGCGTGAACTTCTCGAGACCGCGTTTCTCCAGCGATTCTACCATTTCATAAGGAACGATGCCCTTTATCTGGCGCACATCCATAAGCTTCAGCCTGCACAGTATACAGTATTGGTAAAAGAGAATTTATACGTGTGAGGCAATAAAGCGGCAGGCTCGTGCCTATGCTTGCATCGCCCGCATGGTCACATGTTTGCGAGCTTATCCCTGGCGCTCCTTATCCTGAATATGTGCATGTCCCTTACAAGCTTGTCCTGGAGCTCCGTTCCGGCGTTTGCAGTAGTTGCAGCCATAGCTTCGGCATGTTGCTGGCTCACTGCCTCTGTTCTGCTGCTTATGGCCTTGAGGGCTTCTGCCTCCCGCAGCGCATGCGCTTCCGCAAGGACTGCCTCGGCATTAGCATGCTGCATGCCTTCTATATGCGCAGCAATTACGCCCGATCCTGGGGCTGCAGCTACAAATGCGGACGTGCTCTGCGGCACGAACACGGTTGGATCATACATGTCGGATATGCTTATCTTTTCGAGCTTCTTTGCTACAGATTCAAAGTCTATCCAATCGTGCATGGCACCCTGTGGCTTCCTGTAGCTGCCAAATACTGCAGCTGTGTTGTTAAGCGCGCTTCTGGAGGCCCCTCTTACCATAGCCTTCAGGCTCTCGACCCTCTCGGCATTGAGCTCTCTTCCAGCTGCCTTCCTGGTTTCAGCGTTCTTCACAACGTTGTTTTCAACCATTCTTACCATCTCTGCGAAAGCTCCGTTTGCCTCTTCTATCCTCTCAACTACCTCGACCATGT
>JAJYTM010000004.1 GCA_021793035.1 Microcaldota archaeon | reverse complement strand
AGGCCGTGAGGCCATGCGCTTGCAGGACTTGTTTCCAGGCGCACGCGATACCGGATTCCGCCACCCTGGCATGAATGATATTGGTATTTGGCTCTGTGAAGGGATATATAGCTTTCTGTGATTCTTTTAAAATGCGGCTGATCCCGGGCTACATGAAGTTCGCCAGGTTGAACTGCCTTGTAGGTATGTCGCCTGCAGCGCCTACCGCTCCGAATACTGTCTCTATCTCCTGCTTCAGGAGCATTATCCTCTGGCGTATATAGGGCTCCAGCTTGTACCTTTCCGAGAGGTTTATGGCGGTGTTGAGGTATTTCTCTATGCCTCCTTTGGATATGGTGAGCACGAGCTTGCCGCCGCACTTCGGGCATTTCCCTATGAGCGGGACGCGCCTGTACTTGGCGTTGCACGATATGCACCTGAACGTCTGCTTAGAGAATGAGTGCAGGTTGCCCATGAGGTCCGGTATGAAATGGCTCAGTATGAGCCTCTTCGCCGCATCGGCCCTGTCTATCGAGTACAGCTTGTCCGACAGGCTGAACTGCATGTCTATCTTGTCCTGCATGGTCTTGAGCGTAGTATATGCGCTGCGCTTAGGTGCATATGCCATCGCCTTTGTGGTAGTTGCGTGCGTGAATTTCAGCCCGGAATACGCCGCCTCGGTCTTAAGCCTGCCCTCTACTAATCCCACCTTCGCCTCGCCTGGAGGGACACGCTGCATTGTCTTGTCGTAGAAATCCTTGCTGTATGAGCTGTCAACCTCCATGTTCCATACTTCGTCATCTACCTCTTCCGGCTTTATGTTCGCCGCCAATATCAGCGGCGCATCCATTGTGCCTCCGATTGTGGTTGGCAGGTAATGCTTGGAGAAGTTGATGAGCGCGTCCAGTAGCAGTATTGTTGTATCTTCATCGCCGTCGCAGTTCCTGCGCCTTGCCGATATAAGATACGGGTGTGCCAACCCCACGTTAACATCTGCGTAGCCGATTATCCTTCCCACAAAACCTGTCGATGTATGCGGCGACAGGGTCACTACAGCATGCCCGATGAGGTCTTCCTTCGAATCCGCCTTGTAGAACGGCTCTACCTTGTAGTACTTGACTAGCAGTGCATCTATGAATTTGCTAACCCTGAGAACGAACTCAGCACCTGCATGGTTGAGTATCACGTCCTGGTGCTTGAGCTCGACGAGCTGGTCAGGGCTCTCTAGCGGCTTGCCGTCGTAATCCTCTGTATACCCCAGCTCGCGCAATTTCTCTATGCTTGTTCCTATCTCCTTTGGATAGAAATGGGTTATTGGAGCATCAGTGGCATCGAACCTCGACGTGCCGTCCTTGAATATATGCACGCCGTAGATGCCCCTCAGTATGCCTTTCTCTATGGGCTCGGCTTCCTTGCTCTTGCTCATCATGCCCTTCACCCCTTTTATGAGCTTCGGGAGCTGGCTCAGCCCCAGGTTCTTCATTGCAGAATCAAGCATGTCCGCTATGTCCACTCTCTGCATCTCGTAGGCTGTAGTAGGGGTGCTGCAGTTTTCGCATACATCGCTCGAGGTCTTGTGCATGCAGCGGGGGCATATGCGCTCTAGGTATGCTCTTGATTCGTGCCTATGGCAATACGCCGTAGGAAGGCTCTCCTTTCCCTTCTGGCACCTGTATCTTGCCATCTCTATCTCCATATTCGGTGCGCCGAATCTCTTCTTGTCCGCTACATATGCTTTTGTTATGCTCCGCTCCTTGCCGCCCTTCTCGCCTATCGGGAAGAGCACGTTGGGCGGAGGGGCCATGAGCCTCTCCTTGGCCTTTTCCGGCCTGCCCTGCCTGCCGCCTATGTAGGTCGAGCGCTGCATTATATCGAATGGCGCAATTGAGCTCAGCAGTTCTGCGGGGAGCTTTTCCGGATCCGCTTCCGATATCGCCTTTGCTGCGCCCTCCCTGTCTTCGACCACTTTGCCCTCCTTTATGAAGCCCATCGAGCATAGGAGCGCTTGCGCATCGCCGCCCTCTATTGATATCGTTCCGTCCCTGTCTGTATGCGGTATGCATATGCGCTCTATTGCGTCCCTGCATTTCTCTGAATCTTCGCGCGTCAGCCTTATTACGCTTATATCGAGTAGGCTGCTGCTGCCAATATCGGCACGCGACAGAGCAGCTGCTATGCTGCCAAGATCCTCGTTGGTTATGTCGTTGTAATCATATATGTAGAGAGGGTGCATCGGGACGGAATAGTCCATGGAATATTGCAAGGCATCTTTGAAGCTTGGGGCTTCTGGCATGCCCCCTGAATAGCCTGCCGCGCTGAGCTGCGCATACCAGTATTCTTCTACATAGCTGGTCGGAAGCAAAGCAGTATTTGTCTTCTTGAAATCACCATACGTTATCAGTATGTCGCCGACAGACAGTATCTTGGATATGTGGTCCTTGTACTCCATCGCCACCTCCGGGTCATTTATCCTGAAGGCGCGCCCATCGTCAAGCTTGACGAACGGCCCTTCTATCGAATCCACAGGCATCGCTATGCAACCCTTGCCGGGCTTCTCGACCTTCAGTTGCGTGCCGGTAGCTATGAATTCGTCGAGCAGTATCATTGTGGATGGGCTGAACCCCTTCGCCGCTATACCTGTAAGGCGGCTTCTTCCATACCTGAGCCTGAACGACCCCGGATGGTTCGGATACGCGAATACGGGCCTGCCGGCCACAAGCTCCCTTAGGAATACCGCATTGTTGTCCTGCGAATGGTCCTGTGGATTTGGCTTATCTGCCTTCTCCGCCCTTATTATGTTGTTGAGCCAGGTCCAGTCGAGCCCGACTGCCTTGGTGTACTTGAGCACGCTCTTCGCCTTCTGCGCTATGCCTTCGCACAGGACCAATGGAACTCCTCCCCTTATCCTATTTGTTATCATCTCTTCCTTGCCTGATATCGCTGTGCGCTTTATATTCCTGTGTATGCCTATCTCTGCGTCTTCTGTAGCTAAGCCGTCAACGCATACGGGGCAGTTTTCTATTATTGTGCGTATGTCGCCGTCGCTGGGCAGGTACTGCAGGTGCTTGCGGTGGTGGTATATGCCTATTTCTTCAACATATCTCTCAACCTCGCTTTTCTGTGGCTTGTATATGCCTACGCCCATCAGCTTCCTAGCGTAATCGGTGAGCGCAACGGACAGCGCAGCGCTGGTTCCTCCTGCGCCCCTTATCGGGCCTGCATAGACTGCAGAAACATAATCGGAACCGTCGGGATTCTTGTACAGGAAAACGCCCTGGAACCCTTCTGTAGGCGCGACCAGTATGCCCTCTGTAAGCACAGAAAGCCCCACCCTAACGGCGAGGGTCATCCTTTTCTGTATCTCTGATTCGAATCTCTTGTTGGTGCATACCTCCTCGACCATCTTGAAGGCAAGTTCCTGCCTGCTCTTGGCATCCTTGCTCTTTATCAGCGCAGCCAAGCCATCTATATCCAGTATACCTTCGACCTTCGTAGCCAAGTCTGGAGCAGGCCTTATCTCCACGTTCATCTCTGGATCGTAGCCTTTTCCGCGGGCCCTGTTCGCAACCTCGTATGCCTTCTCCACGTACTTGGAAAGCATATCGAAATATTCGTCGTTGTTCATCACACCACCCCAGTAAAATCAACAGTAGTGAAACCGTATTTCTTTGCCTCGAACACAGGAAGGTTGCATGGAGTAGGCATGTGCCCCTGCCTTACCTGAAAATCAGTCCTGTCCTGCCATGTGCCGCTGTTGACTATCTGCACCCCGTGGTATTCGAGGAGCCCGTTCTTGTGTATGTGGCCCATGTGAAGTATGTCCGGCACTTCGTCTATGACAAGATTGTCGGTTTGCGTAGGCACTATTATGTTGCCCCCATAGACAGGCGAGAGGTGCCTGCGCTTGAGCAGCTCGAGCATGGCATCTTCGGGCTTGGCATAGCTCATGCCAGGCACTGAGCTTATGATTGAATCGAGCGATGTGCCGTGGTATGCGAGCACGTTAAGCTTGTGAAGCACAAGTGTGCTTGGGTTGGACACCATGTGCACGTTGCTCAGTTTTATGTCGAGCAGCTCTTCAGGAAAGGGAGGCTGGGGCTCGGCGCGCTGTACGGCGTCATGGTTGCCCGGCAGCACGAACACGTGTATATAATCAGGTATCGCCTCTATGTACTCTGCGAGCATCTGGTATTGCGAGTATATGTCCAGCACTGCCAGGTCCCTGTCGTGATCCGGATATACGCCTATCCCATCCACCACGTCCCCCCCCATTATTATGTACTTTATCTTGCCTGCGAGCGTCCTTGACTTTGTGTCGACGCTGCCATTGAGCCATGAAAGCATCTTCGTGAAGTTCTTCTTCATGAAAAGCTTGCTGCCAACATGTATGTCTGACATGAATGCTATGGCTATGTCATCTTCAATCACCTTCCTCTCGCGTATTGGGATATCAGGCCATACGATCTCCTTTGCTATGACGAACGGCCCGGATATTTTGCCCTTTATGGCAATGACCTCGTCGTTTATCAGCCTCGAGGCGCTCTCAAAGAGCCTCTTGCCTTCGGTATTGGGATTATTCATGAACATTATCTTTGCTTCTCCGGTCTCGTCCTCTATGGTCGCCATTATGTTGCCGTTCTTCGTGGTTATCCTGTTTGTCAGTATGCCTGCAACAACCACTTCTCGGCCGGACATGAAGTTCTTCATGTTCCCTATGCTCTGCGTGATGGCGTACGCCCTGTGCGATGACAGTATCTCTTTTATCCTAGATAGCCTGCTCCTGAAATACGCAACGAAGTCGCTGACGCTGCCTTCTGCCCTATCCGAAGGCCTGTTCTTTATCTGGTAATCGGCTTCTATCTCCGACGCGGCGGGCTTGAAATCAGTAGCCCTCTTGACCTCTACAGGGACTGGGGCCTTGCTGGCGCTGTCTTTTTCTATTTCTGCTAGCGCCCGGCGTAGCATATCCATATCTACTACAGTAATTCCTGTAGCACCCTGGTTGAGCTCAATGATCTTTGAAGAAAGAGCCTCCATGCCTACTCCTTTCATAGCGTCCGTATCTATGTCGGCAGAGAGCATGAAGCCAGAATTGGAGAGCAGTTTGGAAAGCGCCTTCAACAGCTCTTTGTCGCGCATGCAACCAGCTACTCCTTTATAGATTCAAGCATGCTAAGCAGGTTCCACACCATCGTCCTGGCTTGGGGAGGCAGGTTTATGTCGTTGCTTACGCCGTCGACGCTGTATATGGCGCTGGATATCCTGACTGTCAAGTCGCCCGCGGCGTTGAGCTTCTGCTTCGCCTCGGAGATCGCACTCCTGACATTCTTTGGTACAGAAGTATCGCTGGTTATCACATCCATCTGCTTGTTCACTTGTGCAATTAGCTCTAGAATCTTGCTCTCTTCCATAAAAACACCTCCATGTATTAGATAAAAATTAGTATATCATATAGTGCTTGCCCGTAAATATATTTATAGGTATCTTGCCCATGAGGCAGGAAGCGCGATTGTGTCAGGCTCTTTTCATATTTGCGTAGCTGTGCATCAGGTTCGCCTCCGCATACTCCTTGGGCATGCCTGCTGAAACTGCCTTGTATATGCCTGCGCCGTCTATCGATTTTGATGCTATCAGTATTGCGTTGTATAGTGTTATCCTTGTTTCAAGGGCATAGACATCGAACCTGCCCTTTAGCGCTTCTATGAACGCATCGGCTAAATGCGAACCGGTAGCGTCCTGGAGGTAGTTTATTGCTAGGACGCCATTGCCTGCCAGCGCAGCATAAGCATCGTCTATGAATCCTTTCGATGTGAATTGGCTGGGTATGGAATAGTTTATGTACGCATCCAGTATGATCAGGTCGTACATGCCCTCTTTGCCTTTTATGTAGTCCAGACCGTTAGCCTCTATTACGTTGGCCTTTGAACTAGGATAGAACACTCTCGCGATTTCAATCATGTCACGGTCAACCTCGACTATGTCGAACCGCTCGGCATGCACTCCGGCCTTCTCGAACTGGTAGGCTATCGTTCCGCCTCCCAGGCCTATCATCAGTATCTTTGGATTGCTGCAAAGATAAGCGAGAGGCAGGAAGTAATCCCAGTAGGAATGCGTGAATATGGACTTCGGGTTTATCCTTGAATAAACAACGTTGTTGTACCTGACTTCGCGCGTGCCGTCGTGGTACCTTATTATCTCCAGCCTCTTGCCTGCGGATGTTATTGAATACTGCCTGCTGGTGCGCGTGAACGCGCCTGCCAGCTTGCCTATTTCGCCCTTTATGTTCATGAAACCAGTTAGTGGTTTATATATGTTTTCGCATATTTAAAGTTATTGCGCTATGAATATGCAGTGGTATCGTTGTCATTGAAAGTAATAGAGTACAGGCAATTGCTCTACATAATAGCAATGTTCATGTTCGTGCAGTTCTTCGGCCTACTGCTTGGCATAGCGCTCTTCAACGGCGAAGTGCTGCCGATACCGAGCCAGCAGAGCCAGTCTTTCTTCAGCACGCCGCTGGACCTTCTCTTCTATGTCGCATACATAATCATAGTCAGCCTGGTGCTCATACTAATATTCCGGGTGTACAAGGGCAGAAAGCTCTTCATAGCGTTCGAAGCCGTGGTAATATTTGTAGCCTCGATGATAGTATTCATGGTCATATTCGGCCTTATAAACGATTCCACCATACTGATAGTCTACGGAACGCCAATAACAACCAATTTCTCCATAGCGGTAATAGCCGCGTTGGTGCTCATATACCTGAAGAACAGGAAGCCGCAGCTTAGGAACGTAGCAGCGATAATAGCGAGCGTTGGTGTTGGTCTCATACTGGGCATATCGTTTCCGTTCTACATAGCGCTGCTGTTCATGGGGCTCATAGCGATCTATGACTTCGTGGCGGTGTTCATAACCAAGCATATGCTTGCGCTCGCTAGAGTGGCTGAGGACAACAATCTCGCTCTGCTCATAGGCGTGAATGAGGTAGAGGCGTTGCCGGCAAGGAGCCTTGACAGGGAATATGTAAATGAGTACAGGAAGAACAAGGGCAAGCTGAAGAACGGCAAGGAGCTCGGCAATCTGCTGGGCAGCGGCCTTGTCCCGGTAGCGGCGAGGGTTGAGCTCGGCACGGGCGACCTGGCCATACCGCTCATGGTTGCGATATCGGCGTACAGCCCAGGCCCAAACTTTGTGCTGAGCTTCTTCGTGATATTCGGGGCGATAGCAGGCCTTTTGCTTACAATGTTCATACTCAGGAAGTACAGGCGCGCACTGCCTGCCATACCGCCGCTGTTCTTAGGTATCATTGTGTTCGTGCTGCTGTATGTATTGCTGCGCGGCTTCATCTAGCGCTTAGAACAGTGCTGTCGCTGCCGACTGCCTCCCTATCCAAGAAGAATTCTGAAATCCCATCAAGGTAATCGCTGCGTTCCGATACCTTCATTGATGCGGATATTATAGACTGGTACGCAGACCATTTGTAGCGCTTGTCCATGAACACTATGACGGCCCTGTCGCTCTCGTTCCTTATCGCTCTTCCTGCTGCCTGTATCACCTTTATCAGTGCAGGTATACGGTAGGCGTATTCTTCTCCTTTGCCCCTGAACTTGCCGTCCATATATGCTACCTTCGCTCCCAGTTCCAGGCTGGGCTTGGCGAACGGCAGTCCCACCACCATTACCGCTTTTATTATGTTCTTCGGGTAATCTACGCCCTCGCTCAGGCTGCCTCCAAGAACGCCGAGGAGCATGGAATTGTCGCTCGACTGAAGCTTCCCAAGAATCTCCTCTATAGCAGCGCTTCCCATGCCTTCCCTCTGAGCCAATATTTCTATGCCTGCTATGTACCTGCGCACACCGTTAAGCACCTGGAAGCTCGGGAAGAACACCGCAACGTTGCCCTCTATCCTCCTCTTTATGCTCATCAGCCTATCGGCTATAGCCTTGTATTCAGAAATGGACCGGGACGCATATTTTGTTGTGACGCCGCTGTCCACGTATGCAATCCTGTTGCGCTCCGGGAATGGGGATGCATAATTGCGCATAGCCGCATCGCCGATGCCGAACAGGTCGGAATACATGCCGAGCGGTATGAGCGTGGCGCTCATGAATATGTTGGCATAGGGTTCTTTGAGCACGTCCATTATCCTGTCCGGGTATAGGCAGCTAAGAGCCAGCCTGATCGAGCCGTTGCTCCTTGATATTATCTTCGCCACAGCAGGATCGTCTTCAGCAAGCTTGCGCATGAAGTTGGCAAGATGCATTAACGAAGACCTTCGAGCCTTGGACTTCTCTATATATTCCAGCGCGTTGCGTTCTATCTGCTCTATTATCTCGCCCTGCGACACCGTTATCTCTTCTGGAAGGTCGTGCTTGTATATGAAAGCCTCGCCCTCCTTTGAGAGGTGCGTTTCGGCAAGCTTGTTCAGCGTAAAATCAAGGTAGCCTAAGTCAAGGCTGCTGCCTATGCTCCTGAGCTCTTCCGATGCGCGTTGTATGGCCCTAGTGGTTATGGCGTCGCTCATGTACGATGCCGCGAGATTTACCAAGTTGTGCGCCTCGTCCCATATGATTATCGTATTGCTAAGCGTGCCGGCAATCCTCTTCAGGAACGCTGGCCTCGTGCTCGGGTTCAGTATGTGTGAATAATCTGCTATGACCACGTTTGCGTCCCTTGCCATGCTCGCTGCGGCCTCGTATGCGCATATGCCGTAATCCTTGCTCACGGAAAAGAGCTTGTTGTGCCCCTGGAGCGCCTCGCTCCATATGCTGTCAGGCATCTCGCCCATCTCCTTGAAGCGCTTGTAGAATTCGCACTTTCCATTCTTAACCAGCTTCTCGCACTCCTTGTGGAACGCCTCGTTTGCTATCAGGTTTATCCCGTCGTTTATGCAAAGCTTTTGCTTCCCCACCATATCTATGAATTTAAGCCCTATCGAGAACTTGCCGCGTATGCCGTTCAGCACCTCTATGGCTATCCTGTGCTGCGATATCTTGGGCGTGAGGAACAGGACCTTCAGGCCGTTCTTAATGGCAAAAGTGAGGGCGGCGCTGAGCGATGCGTCTGTCTTGCCGATGCCCGTAGGCGCGTTGACCAGTATGCTGCTCTTCGATTCGAGAGCCTTGTATATGTCGCCCATCATGCGGCCCTGGTGCATCCGCGGTTCATCGAACCGGAACAAGAATTCGTTCATGATATTCATATAACATTTCTGCATGCACATTTTTATCTATTGTGTGATATAACCTAATGGGATGAACGCATGAAGTGGGGCAAGGACACGGCAGCTGCGATAGTCTTCATAGCAGGCGCCCTGGCCATCGTCATATCATTATACTATATGCAGCAGCTATCGCTTTCCATAGGGGTTGGGGCAGGAGTGGGCACATACATAACAACTGTTGTGCACAACGCAACCTTGCTTGCGTCGCTGCAAAACCTGGTCAACAACATTCCGACGCTGCGCATAGCTTTGTACCTCACGTACATGATGTTCGTAATCGCATTGGTATGCTTCGCCATGGGGCTGCTCCAGCTTTTTGGCAATCCGCAGAGCAGGCTGGCGATGTATACAGTGGTAGTATCGTCTGTGCTGTTCATAGCGCTATTCAGCATACTGGACATCAACTTCGAGTTTTCGCAGCCTGCCGCAGTATACGCCCTATCATACATGAGCGGACTTGCCATGCTTGCGGCCTCAGGATATTATGTGTTCGAGTCGAAGCACAGGCAGACACGGGGTGTGCGCAGGCAGATAAGCCTGAACCCCGATACGCCTTATACTAACCTTCTTGTGCTGTCGAGGGAGCTGTTCTCCAACTTGAAAGGAGATGTGAAGATCGTCGACATGCACTTCGATTCTGCAGGGATGGAGAACCTCGCACTGCTCATAAGCGGCGCAAAGGCAGGTTATTCCAACATATATGTGCTTGCGAACGGCGAGAGAATAGGTGCGGATTTCAGGAAGAGATACTCCAACCTTGTCGCCGAACTGGCCAACAGGGGCATCGGCTTAGAAGTAAGGATAATGAATCCAGAGGATTCCGCGTCGCAGCACGAGAGGTTCATAGTCGATTCCGATCATGCATACAAGATACCTCCGCTCAATATAATAAACAAAAAGAGCGAGCACATTGTAAGCATAAAGCATGGCGAAGCCATGAGGCGGTTCGACTACATGTGGGGCAGGGGCAGCAAGGTGTGATGCCCATGGAATGCGCGACGTGCAGGTAGTCCAAAAGTTTTGTAAAAAGTGCGGGGCTAAAGCTATATATATGATTTGCAGGCATCAATAGTAGTATGCACGCCTTTAGACCGTACCAGATTTATATAGCTTTGACATTGATGCTGCTAGTAGGATTTGCAAGCGCTAACGCTTCGATAGTAGGCACTGCGTACATACATGCTCCGGCAGTCATATTGCAGAACAATACAGGCGAATTGACAATAATAAACCTGACCGTGACCACAGGCACTGGAAGAGTCACAATAACCGGGCCAGCGATAGTTGCGCAGTCAACATTGAACTCCTCTGAAACAGCGGCGCTTGTGGCAGCCAATTACCTCCACATGAATGAGCGTGACTACAATTTTGATTACTATATAGCGAACGCTACAAATGTTTCTGGGCCCAGCGCAGGCACGGCGATGACCCTGCTTGCGATATCCGCACTGAGCGGCAAGCCCCTGCCTAACAACTTCACCGTGACAGGGACCATGTCGGACAACGGGACCGTAGGCGAGATAGGCGGTGTGTATGACAAGGTCTCGGCTGCATCAAGGGATCACATGAAGTTCGTGCTGGTTCCTGCAGTGCAGAACCAGAGCGGCGAGGATGAGCTTTACCTGCTCATAGAGAAGACGTTCGGCATCCCGCTAGTGCAGGTGAACAACATAAGCGACGCAGCGCATTTTGCATTCAACCACGTGCAGGACATAAGCATGTACCAGACAAATTACAGCCTTTATACAAATTACAATGTATCATTGGTTCCCAGGGCAAGCGTGAGCTGCAGCAACAACTGCTCGATAGGTAACTTCGACAAGCTATTGAACTTCACGTTCAACATGGCAAGCGGCGAGATAGGCGCTCTGCGCCCGTATCCCAACTTCACTGACGTGGCGCAGCAGCTCTCGGAGCAGCTGAACGAGAGCGAGGCCATGACCAGCAAGGGTTATCTCTACCTTGGCGCAGACCAGGCTTTCCTCACATATATCAATGCGTACTATTTCGCGCACCACCTGTCTACAAAGCCCGAAGGCATAGATACGATAAACAGCATAGGCAACTACTGCGCATCGGTATCGCCTTCTAACCTGAATAGCAACAACTATGAGTATGTACTTGGCGGCGAGCTCAGGCAGCTGTGGGGTTCATACACCATATCGGCAGATGCTGCAGACTACAACCTCACTGCGATAGACTCTGATGGCGTCATGAATGACCTATACACTGCAGGGGAGGCGAACGCGTGGTGCAGGTCTTCGCAGGCAATGTACAACATAGCGAGCAACATAAGCGGAAGCCAGTCGTCGTTCTCCTCATCGCTCAAGGGCATAGCCGCGGGCGACATGAGCAACCTTTCCTCGACAGGCGCAAACCTTTACTCGCAGACCGCAGAGCAGGCATATTCAGATGGCAACTATCCGCTTGCAATACTTGATTCAAGCTATGCGCAAGCGATATACGGGCCGGGAGTCGAGAGCAATTCCTCATTGAGCACATCAGCCTTAGAATCGATGGCAGCGAGCATAAGCAGCAATGCAACATTCGGCATATGGGCAACGCAGTTTGCGAATGAAGCGCAATTCTATGGGCACGAAGCTTTGATGGCACAGAATTTGAGCGCAGCGCACGCCTTCGCATACCAGGCGTACGAAACAGCCGTGCTTGCGGAATACATCAGCAACGACACTAGGATGATAGCTGGAAGCATCATACCCAACACCACAACCACAACGCTGCCGATAGGTGTCACAACCGTGCCGCCGCAATCCGTAACGACCCCGAGCTCTTTGGTATCGATATCGGGCGCCACAGTAGGATTTATTATATTTTCTGTTGTAATACTACTCGTTGCTGTTCTTATAGTGCTTCTCATAGTACTATATGTGCTTGTTTCAATACTCAAGCACCTGCACGGAATGGCTGAAAACATGCAGCGTGGCCATAACCAAGATGGTGCAGGCGAAGGAACAGGCCAGCGCAGGCGTGTGGCAGGCAGCAGAACAAATAAGAAGGTATAAACTACAAGTGATTTTATGGCTGATGTAATACCCGGAAAGGTTTGCGTTTCTTGCGGAAGGCTCACTAGCGAGTACACTGAGTTCAAATGCCCGAAGTGCGGCAAGACCACCATAATAAGGTGCGCGCATTGCAGGGAGATATCGAATGTGTACAAGTGCAGTGAATGCGGATTTGAGGGGCCGTGATTGATATGTCAATGGTAAGCATAATATTCAAAGTATACCCGGAGGAGAACAGCTTCGATTCCGTAGCCAGTGCGCTGAAAGGCATGGATGCTAGGGACGTCAAGGCGGAAGATGTGGGCTTCGGCATAAAGGTCATAAAGGCGATGTTCGTATTCGACGACGCAAAGACCAACTCCTCCAGCATAGAAGAAGCCGTGAAGGGAATAGCAGGAGTCAGCGAAGTAGAGGTAGAGGAGGAAAGCCTTCTTTGACTCGCTTCGGCATGCGCTTGATAAGCAACCTTTTTTAACCCCAAATGAGTATAATGCATAGCGGAGCGGTTTTATATGATAAGAAGGATAGAGCTCATAAACTGGAAGACCCATAAGGATACTGTCATAGAGTTCCAGAAGGGCGTAAACGTTCTTATAGGGATAATGGGAGCAGGGAAGAGCTCTGTGATGGATGCTATATCATTCGCGTTATTTGGCACGTTTCCTGCGCTGGCACACAAGAGGGTGAGCCTGGGCAACATAATAATGAACAGGCCTACAGAGGAGACGCATGCAGAGGTAAGGCTAGACTTCGACTCTGATGGCAGCGAGTACAGGGTAATAAGGAAGGTGTCGGCGAAGCAGGGGAGCGACGCCAGGATAGAGAAGGATGGCAGCTACCTGCAGACGCAGGCGGAGCGCGTTACTGAGACAATAGAGGAGATACTGAAGCTGGATTATGACACTTTCTCAAGGGCGGTATACTCTGAGCAGAACGGTTTGGAATACTTCCTCGACCTGTCCAAGGGAGAGAGGAAGAGGAGCATAGACGAGATGCTTGGCCTGGACCACTTCTCTGCAGCAGAAGAGAATGCCACTTCTTATATCAACAGCCTGAGGTCTATGATAGAGGGAGAGGAGAACACGCTGGCGCAGATAGACGTGAAGAAGTTCAGGGAGCAGATGGATGCCCTCTCCAAGGAGAAAGAGGATGTAGCGCGGAGGATGGAAAAGCTATCTGAGAAGGCTGCAGTGCTGACAAAGAGCTTCAAGGAAGCGAAGGCGAAGTCGGAGGCGCTCAAGAGCGCGATGGAAAAGAAGAGGGCGCTGATGGACAAGAGGATAACGATAAGCGCAAGGAATGCGACCCTTGCTGGCGAGATAAAGAAGATAGACGCGCTAGGCATAGTAAAGGGGGATGTTGAAAAGAGGCTTAAGGATGCAACGGATAGGGCAAAGGCTCTGTCCAATGAGCTTGAGAAGCTCAGGAAGGATGAAAGCGAAGCGGTGCGCAGCCTGTCTTCCATAGAGGCGAATATGAAAGCGCTCAAGAAGAGAGAGATGGAGAAGAGGGCAATAGAGGAAAGCATAAAGGGCAGGGACAGCACAAAGCTCAAGGAAGAGCTGGACAAGCGCAATGAGGAGCTTGAGAAGCTCAGGAATGATATTGCAGAGAAAAGGACGGGCATAGCTGATGGAAAGAAGTGGATAGCCGAGCTCTCGAAGCACCTTAGCGCATGCCCGCTGTGCGAGAGGGAGCTGAGCCAGGAGATGAGGCAGAGCCTATTGAAGGGCAAGGAGGATGCGGTCAAGGCGCTTGAAAAGGAGCTTGAAAACAGCCTGTCAAAGTCGAAGGAGCTTGATGAGAAAGTGAGGACAACGAAGGCGTCAATTGACAAGCTGGCACTCGACAATGCGAGGCTGAAGGATTTCGAAGCCGTAGGCAGCGACATGGCCAGGCTTTCCAAGGAGCTCGATGATGCTGAGGTCAAACGCAAAGAGGCTGAGAAGCGCTATAAGGCGAAATCAGATGAAAGCGAAAATGCCAAGGAGCTGCTCAACAAGGCAAAGCTCGATGCAGAGAAGATAGCTAGGAGAGAGGACTACTCGCGCGAAGTGCGGATCAACGAGTCTACGCTCAATGAGATCGAAAAGAGCTTATCCGGAATGAGCGTAGATGAGAAAGAGATATACGCGGTGCAGGATGCGCTAACAAAGATATCTTCTGAGCTTAGCGAGGCGAGTTCCAAACTCGAGAGCGACAGCGCTTATACCAAGAAGATAGAGGCGCAGATGTCAGACAAAAAGAAGCAGATGGACGATTTTGGCAGGATAGAATCAAGGATAAGGGAGAGGAGGGCAGTTATAGCCAACATGAACAAGTTCAAGGCGGCATTGATAGACACGGAAGCAATGCTGCGCAGCAAGCTCATAGGCTCGGTGAACAGCCTGATGCAATCGGTATGGTCCGAGCTCTACCCGTATGGCGACTATACCGCGATAAGGCTGACCGCGAAGAAGGACGATTACCTGCTAGAATCCAGGGTCGTGCTTGACAACGATGAGAGATGGCTGGGCATCGACTCGGTCGCGAGCGGAGGCGAGAGGAGCCTTTCATGCCTCGCGATGAGAATAGCTATGTCGATGGTGATAGTGCCTAACCTCCGGTGGATAATACTCGACGAGCCGACACACAACGTCGACAGCAACGGCATAGACAGACTCATAAACATGCTGAGCAACAACCTGCCGAAGGTTGTCGACCAGGTGTTCATAATAACCCATGACGAATCAATGAAGCAGATAAGCAACGCCAGAGTCTATATGCTCGACAGGGACAAGGATGTGCACGGCAATACCGTTGCGTCGGTGATGTAGCTTCGGCGCAGCAATGCGATTGCCTGCGCTCATATCGATTCTATGCCCAGCGAGCCCGATCCCTTTCCTTCATCGCCGTGGCCCAGTATGGACGAGCCGCTGACTCCTGAGAATATCGCTATCACTTCGACCTTGCCGTTGTATGAAGGGTCTATCCTTGCACCCCACAGTACGTTGGCGTTCGGCGACACCATGCTAGTGAGCTTGCTGCCGATCTCGTTCGCCTCTCCCAGTGTCATGTCCTCGCCGCCAGTTATGTGCAGCAATACGCCGCTCGCATTCTCGTAATCCACATCGAGTAGCTTGTTGCTGAGCGTGTCCTTTACCACTGCGGCTACCTTGTCTGTGCCCTTGCCTTCGCCTACGCTTATCATGGCGAGGCCGCCTCCGGCCATTATGTTCTTTACGTCTGCGAAATCCAGGTTTATCATGCTGGGCGTAGTTATCGTCTCTGTTATGCCTTTTATCGCCCTTGATGTGACTTCGTCGGCCACGCGGAACGCCTGCTCTATGGCAAGGTTTGGATACAAAGTTACGAGCCTCTGGTTGTCTATGACTATCAGTGTATCGACGTTCTTCCTGAGCTCCTCTATGCCCTTCCTTGCAACCTCCATGCGCACTCTTTCCAGGGCGAACGGGAATGTCACTATCCCTATGACTATCGCACCGGCGCTCTTCGCCAGCTCCGCGACAACCTGCGCAGCGCCAGTGCCTGTGCCTCCGCCCATGCCTGCTGTTATGAACACCATATTGGAATCGCTGAGCTCGCCGCTTATGTCGGAGCGCGAGTACTCAGCTGCCTTCTTCCCTATCTCCGGGAACCCTCCTGCGCCCAATCCCCTTGTGAGCGGGCCGCCAATCAGCAGCTTCTTGATCGAAGGATCAAGGCTGTAAAGGTGCTTGTTGTCGGTATTTATCGCTATAAGCTTTGCGCCGTGTATCTCCATCTTGCTTATCCTGTTTATAGTATTGCTGCCGCCTCCGCCTATTCCGCATACCGCTATCCTAGGCCTGAACAGGTCGGGATCGATGGACTGGTCGTTCACCGCCTGGTTGAGGGCATTATCAAGCAACTCCATGTTACCACCATATGAACATATCGATGGAATACCATAAAATACTTTTCTATATGAGGTGTTATTGGCGCAGCCGGCATTGCAGGCCCCTGATAGCGTACTGCTCGTGCAACTCCAAGCGTACAGCTATGTTTTTATATTTTTCCCGCATAAGTTAATCTGCGCATTTTCTATCTGAAAGCAGCAGCGCTCAGTATTTATAATATTTATCGAGGTTTTATATATGGCAAGGCTAAGACCGGCTAGGACTTATAGGAATATCGATTCACAAGCATGGGCGAGGTATTCGCTCAAGAAACCTAGGAAGAACTACGTGAGGGCAATGCCCCACACGAGCCTACTGGTATTCAACATGGGCACAAAGAAGGACAGCTATACCTTCAAGGCAACCCTTGATGCTACAGTTCCAATACAGCTCAGGTCCAATGCTTTGGAATCCGCAAGGCAGGCGACGAACAGATACCTTGAATCGAAGCTCCCTGGCGCATATTCTTTTAGGGTGCTAGTATACCCGCACAACGTCGTGAGGGAGCACAAGATGGCTACAGGAGCAGGAGCAGACAGGATATCGCAGGGTATGACCCTGGCCTTTGGAAGACCCGTATCAGTGGCTGCAAGAATAAAGAGGAACCAGCCCATATTCTCCGTAGAAACGGACAAGCAGAACAAGGACATAGTTAAAGAGGCATATAGGAGGGCGGCATCGAAGCTCTCAGGCTCTTTCAAGGTCAACATGTCCTATTGAGCTGCTCGAAAGCTTGTTATTCTAAGGCCATACATGCGCATTCGTGCATGAACGGTGCTCTGTGCCGCACCAAAGCCTAAATATCTAAACGATAGTATAACCGTTGATATCATGCGCATATTGCTGCAGTTTCCCGAAGGGCTCAAGCAGAAGGCTTTGGAGTATTCGAAGAAGCTTGAGAGCGAGGGCAATGAGGTATTCATATCGGTATCGCCCACCTTCGGCGCTTGCGACCTGGCATTGGACGAAGCAAGGGCGATAAAGGCTGACAAGCTTGTGCACTTTGGCCATGCTGAGTTCCACCATGTTGACTTCGATGTGGAGTATGTGCCATATGAGATAGACGCGCCGCTTGACCTTCTGCCTAAATCCCTTGAATATCTAAAGGAATACAATACAATAGGCCTGGTGACTACAATACAGCATGTGCACCAACTCGATGCGATAAAGGACTTCTATGAGAAGAACGGCAAGAAGGTGCTAATAGGAAAGCCATATGGCTTTGCAAAGAGGAACGGGCAGATATTGGGGTGCGACGTAGGCAGCGCAGTGAGCGTTGACAGGGATGTTGATGCTCATGTGTATTTTGGGGGGGGAATGTTCCACCCGCTCGGTGCACTGCTCAACACGAAGAAGCCTTTCCTGGTTGTCGAGCCTTTTACCAATACTGTAAGGTTCATAGACGATTATAGGGAAAAATATAGAAAGAGGAGCAGGGGAAAGATGCTGTCTCTGCTTGATGCGAAGAACTTCGGCATACTGGTGAGCACGAAGAACGGCCAGTACAACATGAACCTTGCCAAGATACTCAAGAACAGCATAGAGAAGGCAGGCTTGACTGGCGAGATACTGGTTGCCAACACATTCGATTTTGTATCGTTGAACAACACCAGAGGGTTCGACGTTTTCGTCAATACTGCTTGCCCAAGGATAGGGATAGACGATGATGATGCTGCGAGGGCTTCAATACCAATACTCACAGCCAACGAGCTCATGCAAGTAATATCGATGAAGAAAGAGCTTGCGCACTAGTTCTTGAAGTATAAAAACAAAAAGAAGAGGAAGGCAAATGCCTTCCGTCAAAATTCAGTATTGCCGGAATCAGGATGCCTTTTCGGTCAAAGATGTTGTTATCTGCGCTAGTACAGAAGACCCTCCCGATGAAAGCGAATAGTTTAGCCATACATAGCCCGTGAAGGCCTGGCCCAAGGTATACGTTGTGGAACCGGAACTCGAATAGCATGGTACTGTCAATGTGAATGTCTGACCGTTTGCTACAGTCGTAGTGGAGAATGATGTCCCTGCGTTTAGAGTGGTGGAGGTTATATTAGGTCCATAAGCCGGATACCCATTTGACGTAGCAGTTGCAGAGCATGCAGCATTCCTTAGGTATATAGTGCTACCTGTTGCCTGGCCTATGTCCATCACTAGTGAACCACTAGTAGACAACGTTGCCGAGATGCAAGACCATCCTGGCGTTGTTACGCAGTGGTTTCCTAGAAGGTTCCCAAACACGCCCAATGAGAACAGAGCACCGAGCACGACCGCTATTATCAGTATTGCCCAGCCGTATGTCATCAGGTATTCCATAGCGCTCTGAAGTTTCAGAGCATGCCGCCTTTGTTTTCCTTTCCCAAACATGTTAATCACTATGAAAGTATATGGAATAAACCTTTAAAAGCTTTCTATTATTGCAAACTGTATGGCACACAATATAGAACGCACTCGCTGGGCATTAGTAAAAACAAAAAGAAGAGGAAGGCAAATGCCTTCCGTCAAAATTCAGTATTGCCGGAATCAGGATGCCTTTTCGGTCAAAGATGTTGTTATTTGCGCGACAACAGACGTGGAGCTGCCTGCTACTGTGTAGTTAAGCCATACAAAGCCCGTGAAGGCCTGGCCCAAGGTGAAATTGGATGTTGCGGCCGTTCCTGGAGCACCTGTATAGCATGGTACTGTCAATGTGAATGTCTGACCGTTTTGTATAGCTCCGGTACCAGTGCTGAAGGATACAGTACCCTGATTTATCCCGTTTACACCAGTATCTCCAAATGCTGGATACCCATTAGAACCTGCAGTTGATGCGCAAGCAGCGTATTTCGGAGTAATTGCAGTGCCTGTTGCCTGGCCTATGCTCATCGTTAGTACGCCGTTAGTAGCCAGCGTTGCCGATATGCAAGACCATCCTGGCGTTGTTACGCAGTGGTTTCCTAGAAGGTTCCCAAACACGCCCAATGAGAACAGAGCACCGAGCACGACCGCTATTATCAGTATTGCCCAGCCGTATGTCATCAGATATTCCATAGCGCTCTGAAGTTTCAGAGCATGCCGCCTTTGTTTTCCTTTCCCAAACATGTTAATCACTACGGATAATAGAACATATAAGATTTAAAATGGTTTCGCCATGGTTGGTCTAATATTTAAGTTTTTCATATTCGCATTTTATATATTGTAATGATGAACAGGTATGCGGTTGCGCGGCGGAAGCGAATATATTTAGCAATGCGTGAATGTTTAATAATTATTGCTGCATTTCTTATTTTGTAAGATTTGCACATCGGTGCATGCTTGATTTATTAGGTGATAAAATGGCAGAAGAATTGAACCCTTTCAGGATAGCGCAGGAGCAGCTGGACAAGGCTGCAGAGATAATGAAACTGGATGAGCAGGCCCACCAGATCCTTCGCGAGCCCATGAGGACTCTCATTGTAAACATACCAGTAAGGATGCATGACGGAACGACTAAGGTTTTTACCGGATTCAGGGTGCACCACAACACTGCACGGGGCCCTGCCAAAGGAGGCATAAGGTTCCATCCAGAAGAGACGATAGACACGGTAAAGGCGCTCGCATCGTGGATGACATGGAAGGTTTCGCTCGCCAACCTGCCTTTCGGAGGCGCGAAGGGAGGCATAATATGCAACCCGAAGGAGATGAATGCTCAAGAGCTAGAGCAGCTTTCAAGGGGATATATAAGGGCGATATATGAATTCGTAGGGCCTGAGC
>JAJYTM010000071.1 GCA_021793035.1 Microcaldota archaeon | reverse complement strand
GCCAACCTGCCTTTCGGAGGCGCGAAGGGAGGCATAATATGCAACCCGAAGGAGATGAATGCTCAAGAGCTAGAGCAGCTTTCAAGGGGATATATAAGGGCGATATATGAATTCGTAGGGCCTGAGCTCGACGTGCCTGCCCCTGATGTCTACACCAACCCGCAGATAATGGCATGGATGTACGACGAATATTCAAACATAAGGAGAAGGGAGGAATTCGGCATGATAACAGGCAAGCCGTTGGAGGTGTGGGGCAGCGAGGGAAGGAGCGATTCAACAGCCATGGGAGGCATGTTCGTGATGCGCGAAGCCGCCAAGAAGCTCGGCATAGACCTGAAGAAGGCAAAGATAGCAGTGCAGGGATTCGGCAATGCAGGCATGTACGCGTATACGCTTTCAAAGAAGCTGTTCGGCGCCAACGTGGTTGCAATAAGCGATTCGCAGGGAGCTACTTACGACCCGAAAGGCTTGGACCTCGCCAAGCTGCAGAAGGCAAAAGATGAAACGGGAAGCGTGATGAACTATGAGGGGGGCACGAAGATGACCAACGAGCAGCTGCTCGAGTCTGATGTGGACATACTCATACCGTCAGCAATAGAGAACCAGATACGCGCAGACAACGCCGACAAGATAAAGGCGAAGCTGGTGCTCGAATTGGCCAACGGACCGGTTACGCCGGAGGCGGACCAGATACTGTATGAGAAGGGAGTGCTTGACATGCCCGACTTCCTGGTGAACAGCGGAGGTGTCATAGGCTCTTATTTTGAGTGGGTGCAGAACATAGGCGGCTACTACTGGAGCGCCGATGATGTGTACTCGAAACTGGACAAGATAATAACGAAGTCGTTCGTTGACACGATGAACACGAAGAGCCAGTACGAGGGCAAAGGTGCCAGGATATCGCCCAGGACGGCAGCGTACATAATAGCGGTAGATAGGGTAGCGAAGACAATGAAGGCCAGGGGCTGGTACTGATTCCTAGTGCATAGGGCTATTGCCCTATTCTTTTTGCTTGATGCAGGATAGCCATAAAAAGGTATCGCGACAGCTATTTATATCTCTTATAGAAGATGGAGAATACACATCTATTGGTGATAGTTCATGGCAAATGCGATCGAGATCCAGAAGAGGAATGTGATAAGCTCTTGGGAGGACGCGATAAGCCCTTACACGGTAAGCAATGTGCTGTACAGGAATGTGGAAGGTATGGATGCGCAGATGAGGCATGACATATGGCAGCTCGCCAAGGAGGGATACATGCGCATGATAAGGCTGAACGGCACAGCGATCAACATCGAGCATAGTAAGGACAGGCTATTTGTAGACGATTTCAAGGGTGGCAACTATTATTTCTTCACGCACGAGCTGGTCCATGTGGAACTGCTCCTGGGCAGCAAAATAAAACAGGGCGTGCTTAATGAAAGCAGGAACAGGGCTTCAGCCAAAAGGTGCCTTGTCAATGCTGGCTTCGACGAAAATGAAGCGAAAGAAATAATCAGCATGAGGCTAAAGATGGACACCGAGATGTTTGATGTCAGGTTCACAGACATAAGGAGGAAAACACAGTGAATCGTGTCTAAGAAGCGCACATGATTTCTTTTTCTTTGCGCTGATGCAGCTCCAGCCGCTGGCATGCTTGCGCATGATTGACAATACGCCGGGGGTGGGATTCGAACCCACGGAAGCCTTTCGACTAAACAGCTTAGCAGGCTGCCGCCCTACCTCTAGGCGACCCCGGCGCGCTTTAATAATTTCTAATCAACTATAATAAATGCTTATTGTGTACGCGGCCATGGCAGAAGCCAGCTCCGCATTAAGAAGCCATATGGAGTTTGCCATGCATCAGCTCGGTCCTGTATCCTATAAGCATGGCTTTTATGTGCTTAAGGTTGCTCCTTCCGGCCTGGCCTGGTTCGCATATAAAGCCATCAAATAGGGCAAAACGTCAGCACCTAAGCATGGGCTCAATATGGCGACCTAACACTTCGCTGGCATTGGCCCGCCAAAAGGGATTTGCGGATGGAGAACCCTTAGCTCCCCGGCCTATCTGCCAATAGCTATTGGCAGCCAATACATAAATATTTTATCAGGGCTGGGCAAAACGATGCCGGGACGGCACGACGCGCCGCGGAGCCGGGTTTTTGCAATATTCTTTTATATCTTGTCTGATGAAGCATTAACGGTGCAGCACATTCTGGCTGTTCAACTGCTGCTCGCTATATATTGCATGTGCAATAATGGGCGGCGCAAAAAGGAAGATTTGATGAAAGATGAAGAATATACTAAACTTTTGGACAGGGCGTATTCGTTGGCGCCTGAGCTCTCTGCTTCGAAGGAGGACTTCGTCATACCAAATGTGGACTCGTTCATGCAGGGCACGAAGACGATAGTGCGTAACATAAACACCATAGCAGACAAGGCGAGGAGGAAGCCGTCAGAGATTGCGAAGTACGTGAGCAAGGAGCTGGCAGTGCCGGTGAGCGTCGAGGAGCAGCGCATGGTGATAAGCGGTAAGTTCTCGAACGACGAGCTCGACAAAAGGATAAAGAGGTATTTTGAGATATATGTGATATGCAGGGAGTGCCACAAGCCAGATACGCACCTAGAGGCAGCAGGGAGGGGAATGATGTACCTCGTCTGCGAGGCTTGCGGAGCGCGATACGGAGTCAAGAGCTACTGATAAGGTGATTGCATAGGTTACAATAGAGGTTATGGCCAGAGCGGGGGTAAGCCGAAAAAGCCCGGAGAGATAGTAGAGAGCGCGCTGATGGTGCCCAGGGACAAAGAGGTGCTTGGAAGAGTGACAAAGATATCCGGGGCGAGCAGATTCGTCGTCATGTGCACCGACAATAAGGAGCGCACATGCTCGATACCAGGGAGGTACCGCAGGAGGTTCTGGATAAAGGTCAATGATGTGGTGCTCGTCAAGCCTTGGGCCGTGCAGGGCGACGAGAAGGGCGACATAATATGGAGGTATAGCCTTATGGACATAGGCAGGCTCAAGGACAGGAAGCTCATAAACTGATATGCTGCGGCATTCAATAAAAGAAAACTTTGGTTTTATATTTCTTTTTTACCATACATAAAGTAAGATTGGGGGTAAGATGCAGACACTTAGCGACCTTTTAGTAGAATCGAAAATATTCGCCAATAGGGAAGTGCTATCGCCCCATTACGTCCCTAAGAAGCTCATAGGCAGGCAGAAGGAGATAGGCAACATAGAGCGCGCAATAGCCCCAGCGCT
>JAJYTM010000070.1 GCA_021793035.1 Microcaldota archaeon | reverse complement strand
TGAGCACTGCTTCGTGCACAATCAACAGCTTCCCTGTCTTTTTGACGCTCTCCAATATGGTCGCTTCGTCAAGCGGGTTTATGGTCCTAAGGTCTATCACATCAGCCGAGAGCTTTTTGTCCTCGACGACCTTGTTCACCACCGGCACCATGGTCCCGTACGTCACTACCGTAAACTGGTCGCCTTTCTTCACGTAATTCGCTTTGCCAATCGGTACATCATACTGCTCTTCTGGTACATCCTGCTTGAACAGCCTGTACAGCTTAGTGGGCTCCAAGAAGAGTACCGGATCATTCATCTTCAGCGCCGATGTTAGCAGCCCTTTCGCATCGTACGGGCTAGAAGGCTCCACTACTATGAGCCCTCCGACATGCGAATAGAATGCTTCAGGGCTCTCGGAATGGTGCTCCAATGTCTTGACGCCACCGCTCACCGGAGTCCTCACTACCATAGGCACTGTGAGGTCGCCCCTGGTCCTGCTCCTGAAACGAGCGGCATGGTTTATCAGCTGGCCGAATCCCAGGAACATGAATCCCGCGAACTGTATCTCAGGCACAGGGCGCAGGCCAGCCATTGCCATGCCTATCGAAGCCCCTATTATGCTCGATTCTGCGAGCGGCGTGTCCAATACCCTGTTCTCGCCGAACTTGTCGAGAAGCCCGTCAGTCACCCTGAATACCCCCCCATCCTTGCCTATATCCTCGCCCAGCAGCACTATGCTGTCGTCCTTCCTCATTGCAAGATCCAATGCGTTGTTTATCGCGCCAACCATATTAATGTTCATTCAACCACCACTCACATCCAAAAGTTTGATTTGACCGCATCGTCCTCCTCCTCCTTCAAAACCTCGGGAACGAAGCTGTATACGTTCTCAAACATGCTCTTCGGGTCGGGCTTGAAAGCCTCTGCCTTGGCGACCGCTTCGTCTATCTTCGCCATCTGTTCATCCGTGGCCTGTTTTTCCTTGGCATCATCCCAAAGGCCCTTTGCCCTGAGATACGCACCCACTCTTTTCAGCGGATCCTTTGCCTTCCATTTGTCTACATCCGCTTCGGGCCTGTACTTCGAAGGGTCGTCAGACGTTGTGTGCATGCCCATCCTGTACGTCACGCACTCTATCACTGTCGGCCCGTCGCGTGCATGGTCTATCGCGTCCTTTACTACCTTGTAGACCCCTATCACATCGTTGCCATCAACCTGCACCCCCTTTATGCCTGCCGCTATGGCTTTCTGGGCGAGCGTCTGCGCTGCCGACTGCCTGTTCCTTGGGACTGATATCGCCCACTGGTTGTTCTCTATTATCGATATCATCGGCAGCTTGTTCACGCCTGCGAAGTTTATCGCTTCGTAGAAATCGCCTTCGGAAGTTCCTCCATCCCCAACAAAAGCCACTACTGCTACATCCTTGTTCCTATATTTCTGCGCATACGCTATGCCAGCAGCATGCGGCATCTGCGTGCCTACCGGCACTATCACAGGAAGTGCGTTTATCTCCTTAACCTTTGAGTTGCCCTCCTCATAACCTCTCCAGTACAAGAAATAGCTTTCCAGGGGCAGCCCCCTAGCGAGGTAGGCTCCATGCTGCCTGAAGTTCGGCACAAGGATGTCGTCCTTCCTCATTGCGAACGCCGTGCCTATCTGCGTTGCTTCTTCCCCAACCAGCGGCGCGAACGTATCCGCCCTGCCCTGCCTCTGCAGGCTGAGCGTCTTTGCATCGAGGTTCCTTGCAAACAGCATGGATTTGTACATCTCAACAATCCTGTCATCGCTAAGATCCTGCGGATAAAGGGACTTGTCTATTGCACCATTCTCATCCATCACTTGAAAATAATCTATTGAGCCTTCAAAAGCTTTGTTCTGCATTTAACCACTCTATTCTATGACTGCCAATAAAGTAATTTAAGTATTTGCGACCCTGACGGGTGAGCAAGATACAACGATGCAGGACAAGCAAAGCGCGCTGGGTTCAAAGCGGGTCTGTGCTCTCCCTTATCTCTTCTATCGCCTTGTTGTCATGCGAATATATGTAGGGCGACAGGTCCAGGTCCTTCGGGCTCTTCTGCAGCTTCCTTGCATATGTGTCATGCAGGTGCTTTCCGACTTCGTCGCTGTATGCCTTCCAGTCTATGCCGAGCGATTCGACATACAGCTTCTCTATGCCGTCCGCTATCTCGTGCGCATAGGGGTATTCATACTCATCATCCGTGAGCCATTTCTCTGTTAGCTCGTGGTGCCTGCCTATGCTCTCAAGCGTGCTGACTTCCTTTCCATTTATGTTCAAAGTTTTTGGAAAATTCCTGTCAATATATACGGTCTTGCCATCGTTTGAATAACCGCCGGTATACTTTATGTCATAATCAGCGTTTATCTTTATTTCAGAGCCCAGTCTCTTGGTCAGCAGCTTACCAATCTGTGCCCCCTTATAAATGAGATTATCCGCATCGAGCTGTACTGCCTCTCCCTTCTGCAGAATCTGTTTTGAAGTCGTCCTTATGTATGTTGGGAGCGTGTAATTCAGCGCTACTATTATGTACTCTCCTTCCTTCTCCTCCTTATGGACTCTGTGCTCAACAACTGTGTAATCTTCCATAAAACCTAGTTTCTATCCCTGTTAAAACTTATATATGTTTACCTGCCTGCGCGCAAAGAGCCGTGTTCATGTACAAAAAGGTTATAAAGATATGCAATCCTAAATGCAATCATATGGTGGATTTTCAAAAGGTCGACAAGGATATGCTTTCGCGCATATGCTCAAACGCAAAGCTCAATCTGACCAGTTCAGAAGAAGAAAAGTTTGTCTCTGAGATGGGCGAGATTCTAACTGCTTTTAGGGAGCTGGAAAGCGTCGACACAAAAGAAGTACAGCCGGCATATCACGCCACAGAGATAAGGAACATATGGCGCGATGACAAGGTGAAGAAGAAAAGCGTCGACATAAAGAAGAACACGGGGGCTTTGGAGAATGGATACATAATCGGGCCCAAGCTCGTTTGAAAAAGGTGGTTATATTAATACGGGTAAAAACATTCCTGGAAGAAGTGAAATCCGGCAGCATAGACACAGATAAATTTGTCTCCGATGTGAAAGCTAGTTCTAGCTCTATGCAGAAGAAATACGCGCCCTTCATAACCATGAATGAAGGTTTTGGCAAAGCGAAGCCGCAGAAAGGAGTGCTGCAGTACCTTCCTGTTTCTGTGAAGGATTGCATGTGCACCGAAGGCATAAGGACCACTGCAGGCTCGAAGATACTTGAGACATACGTGCCCAATTTCGATGCTACTGCAGTAGCGAAGGC
>JAJYTM010000069.1 GCA_021793035.1 Microcaldota archaeon | reverse complement strand
ATCCTAGATGAATACACTTACCGCTTGAATGCAGGAAATATGCACGAAGACATAAAAGCATCACTGGCTGGGCTAGGAATACTTTTTGAGATGCTCTCCAAGAAGGCACCGGATAATAAAAAACTGCTGATTGATAGGGTGAGCAATGAGCTGTCTTATATATCGAATAATTATTACGAGCTATTCGCGTTATACAAAGAGTTGTCTGCAACACTGAATGTAGTGTGTACTTACTCGGATGTCAGCTCCAGTGCATTGTATAAGAGCAAAGCGCAGGCGTATATCGATGCCATCTCTGAGCTTGCTCCTGGAAAGAAGTATGATGAGCAGGCGGGCCTTCAGGGCGCTGCCATCAGTATCATGAAAAGTGCGAAAGATAGCCCCAATATTGCTAGAATTGGCAGGAAGGACAAGAAAGAGCTCGATACGCAGAGAGTATTATTGAATATCGCACTCATAGAACTGGACAGGCTAGAGAAGGAGCTAAGGCTTACGACAGGTTTTATAGACACATACGCCGAGATACTTGCCAAAACGCTCGATGCCCTTAATCTGTCGTTGAAAAAGAGGACTGTATAGATAGGCACATGATGTTCAGGTGTATAACATGGAAATTGAGCAGAAAGCCAGGATGCCAGAAGCAGATATTTCCACAATTTTTGATTGTGTAAAGATGCAGAAGAAGCTTGCGCCGCTGTTGCGGAGCACTACTCCAACAGGGGAGAGAAGGATGCGGATACTGAGGAGGTTCTCTGAAGACCTAAGGAGTATCAGGAGCGACGGCAGTAAAGCGCTGGAGCTTGTTGGATTCCTGAATGTGGAAAGGTTTACCAAGGCATTTGGCGTTGCTCCGGAGAAGTTCTCCGACGCGTACGCGAGCATTACTTTCCAGCGAGTGAGTAATGACTATAGTACCATGCTGCCCGAATCGCAGAACACGCTCGTGGATATCGTATCGTTCGCTTGGCCAGAATTCACCATAGAGAATCAATATAGGGCAAAAGCCTTCGTCAATAAGCTGCTCAGCCACATAAATGTGCTTATCGCCGAACAAGGCAGCAAGTAGGGAAGCAGGAAATAGCGATGGCAACTTTCACGAAATTCTATAGATTTGTATCGATAATGATGGTGCCGCAAGTATCGCCGCTCTACTTCTTCCTTGCACTGTTCTCATCGGTCAGTGGCATGACAATCATTGAACTGGCCGTGTCGATACTCTTCGCTGCTTTTGTAGAGATGGCATATAGTGCTGCGTATATAAGGAAGGCAGGCGCGGACATATTCGTCACCCAGAGGAGGAAAAGGGACTCCATATTCTATGTGAGCATAGCTTCGTTCCTAGTAGGGTTTCTGGCACTGAGAGCACTTGACGCCCCCTACATAGTAAGCACTCTCATGCTCGCGTACTTCATCAATGCCATAGCGGCTTTCCTGATTAATACATTTTTTGACAAAGTTAGCATACATGTGTGGAACATAAGCGGGCCGAGCGTTGTGATACTGTATGTACTGGGCGTAGTGCCTTTTGTGATTACGCTCATTTTCGCTGCTTTTGTAGGGTACTCCAGGATAATGCTCCACCACCATACGATCAGGCAAGTTGCACTCGCCTTCCTGGTATCGCTGCCTCTTACGTATCTCATAGTATTCTACCTGCCTATCATATCTCATGCACTTTTCGGTATCTAGCGATTTCTAGAAAGGATATTATTCCTTGCCTCAGATATCACATCGTGAGAGATTGGGCAGCATACTGGATAGGGCTGCTGCAAGGCTGGTTGCAGGCAGATGGATTGCTGGTACACGTGCTGATGATGCTATCAGGGATGCGAAGGCTTTCAATAGCAGGGGCATCAGGGTTCTTCTGAATAACCTCGGTGAAGCCTACAGGTCCCCGGCAAAAATAGACAGCACCGTATCCAACTATATGTATCTGATAAACAATATCTCGAAAATGAAACTCGGCGCTGCGCTCTCCGTAAAGCCATCGCAGCTGGGCCTGCGCATAAGCGAGAAGGAATTGGAGCGCAACTACCTGAAAATAGTCAGGGCTGCCGAGAAGAATGGCATATTTGTATGGCTGGACATGGAAGAGCATGATACTGTGGACAGCACCATAGACCTCTACAGGCGCTCGATCAAGTACGGCAATACGGGTATATGCATACAGTCGTACCTAAGGAGGAGCATGGAAGATGAGAAACAGCTTGTAGAGGATGGAGGCACCATAAGGCTGGTAAAAGGCGCGTATACCGAACCGCGCAATATGGCGTTCCAGTCGCGTGCAGAGGTCACCAGGCGCTATAGCAGCATGATGGGCTACCTTTTCGAGCATGCAAGCGCTTTCATGATTGCAACACATGACATGCGCATGATAGGCAAAGCAATGCGCCTCGAGAAAAGAAGCAAAAAGCGGGCAATGCTGGGCATGCTGAAAGGCATAATGAACAGGAAAGCGGTGGAATTGGCTGAGTCCGGCGAAGACATGAATATCTATGTGCCTTTCGGTCCGGATTGGATTGCGTATTCATATAGGAGACTCACAGAGGCAGGCCACACGTCCCTGATACTAAGGTCGCTGATGAAGAGGCAGAGCATAAGCGCCTAGTCTTTCATGCTATCGATGCACTCAGCGTGACCTGCTGTTCCGCTTTGATGCTTTCGCAATCGCGCTTTCGAGCAGGTCCATGCCCTTCTCCAGGTTCTCATAGCTTATTGTCAACGGAGGTATTAGCCGTATCGAGGATTCGCCTGAAGGGAGAACCAGCATTCCGCTCTGAAACAGGTCGTTCAGTATGCCTTCGCGCTCTTTCACTGCAGGAACCTTTGTCTTCTTGTCCTTTACGAGCTCTATGCCAATCATTAGTCCTATGCCCCTGACGTCGCCGACCATCTCATAATCCTCCTTCATCTGCATGAGCCTCTTCATTATGAGAGCACCCTTCTGGACCACTTCCCTGCTGAGCTTCTGCTTGTTGCCGAGTATGTATTTTATCGAAGCGTTAGCTGCAGCTATTGATACCAGGTTGCCTCCGAATGTTGTGGCGTGGCTTCCGGACGGTATGTCGCCAAGTGATGTGCTTGCCACCGTAACGCCGAGAGGCAGCCCTCCGCCAACTGCCTTTGCCATAGTATATATGTCGGCCTTTATGCCGAAGTTGTCAAGCGCGAGGAACTTGCCGGTGCGCATATAGCCGGCCTGCACCTCGTCGTCTATGAGCAGCATGCCGTAGTCGTCCGCGAGCTTCTTTATCTCCTTGAAGTAGTCCATGGGCGGCACCACATATCCTCCCTCGCCCTGTACGGGTTCAAAGACAAATGCGGCTATTTCCTTCCCGGATACCTCTTTGCTCAG
>JAJYTM010000068.1 GCA_021793035.1 Microcaldota archaeon | reverse complement strand
GGTAGCATATCAAGCCTTTCTCCGCTCGTCGCGACACTGCAGGACATACTTAGGAAGAGCTCGCTGATAGTAGCGACGGAAAAGAACAAGGTAAGCGCTGTAAAGGAAGCTATACAAAAAGTTTTATAACCGCAAGTGCAAATATACTTGCCTTATTTTGGGTTCGTAGCTCAGCTTGGTCAGAGCGGCTGGCTCTTAACCAGTAGGTCGGGGGTCCAAATCCCCCCGAACCCGCTTCCATATTGCATCAAACCTGCGAAACATATAAATATCTAATTGTAGATATCTATAATCAGATATCTATTGAAAGATGTGATAACATGAGAGGAATGAGAGGAATTGATGAAGACGAAGAAGATGCAGGGCGCGGAAGAGGCAGGATGATGGGCATGGGAGGAAGAGGAATGCACGGCCGCAACGAAATGCACAGCATGATGCACATGGGCAGGGGCTTCATAGGCATGAAGTACATGATACTGCGCATGGCGAGCGAAGGAGAGGTAAGCGGCTCGCAGATAATAGAGACGGTCAACAGCATGACCAACGGATATAGGAGGCCGTCGCCAGGCAACGTATACCCAACATTGAGGGATTTGGAAGAGGAAGGGTACCTGAAGATGCGCGAGGAGGATCATGTGAAGTACTATAAGATAACGGACAAGGGCAAGGAAGCGATAGAGAACATATCGATGCCTATGTTCGGCATGAGGAGCGCAATGTCTAGCAAAGAGACAACCGAACACTTCAGCAGGTACAACATAAGCGCAGAGCTTGACAGGATTGACAGCATATTGGACTACCTGCAGGAAAATTCCAGCAAGATAAAGGAAGATGCGGACCTTGGCAAGCGTCTTGACAGCATAAGCAAGAAGATCAGCTCCATACAGGAAAGCAAGTAATGAGTGAGCAAAAAGGCAGCGCATTTGCGCTGCCTGGATAAAACACATATCAAAAGCGCGAGCCAGCAAAATGCTTAAATACGTTTGCGCCAAAATGAAGTGTAAGCCTCGTTGTGAATAAATGGCTTCAGGAAAACCCTACATATACACCAGAGACGGCTTTATGGTAGGGGGTTTTCTTTTTGGGGCGCATAAAAAAGCAATGGGCGAACTCGTTTTTACTACATCGATGACCGGCTATCCAGAAAGCCTCACCGATCCATCGTATAAGGGGCAGATACTAGTCTTTACACATCCTCTAGTAGGCAACTACGGCGTGCCCAAGGCAAAGCCGATACGAGGCACAAAACTGCTTGGCAACTTCGAATCTGACAGAATACAGGCCGAAGGCGTTATTGTTTCAGAATGCACTTCGGGCACGAAGTGGGGTTCCAATTCCACATTCGATTCATGGCTCAGGGCAGAGTCAATCCCCGGAATAAGCGGCATAGATACGCGTGCATTGACGATCAGGCTAAGAGACCATGGCACCACCATAGGTGTGGTATCGGATGACAGGAAGGACATGAAGGCCCTAGATAGGTATGATTACGAGTCCATAAACTTCGTAGAAATGGTATCACCGAAAAAGCCAGTATACTGCAACATTCATGGGAAGAAACCAAAAGGCACGATAGTGGTAATGGATTTTGGGGCCAAGAACGGCTTCATAAACGACCTCATGAGCCTTGGATACGACGTTGTAAGGGCTCCATGGGATTCATCTGCGCAGGACATACTAGACTTGAAGCCTTCAGGAATAGTGTATGGCAATGGCCCCGGCAACCCGAACCTCCTCAAAGAAGCCATAGCGACGATAAGGGAGTTGTTAGGCACAGGCATACCTAGCATGGGCATCTGCTTGGGGCACCAGCTCACATCGATAGCGCTCGGAGGAAAGATAAGGAAGATGAAGTTTGGTCACAGGGCAGTGAACAAGGGCGTGATAAACAGGATTGACGGCAAGGCGTACATTACCACGCACAACCACGGCTACGCACTTTCAAAAAGGGACATGCCCAAGGGCGCAAAGATACTTTTCGAAAGCATAGACGACGATGTGGTTGAAGGCATCATGGACAAAAAGCACAACCTCATAACAACGCAGTTCCATCCGGAAGCAAGGCCCGGCGCTTGGGACACGCAGTTTGTATTCGGAACGTTTTACGGGATGATGCAGAATGGCAGGAAGAAAGCTTGATGCTGGGAAGGGCAGCAAGGTCCTACTCATAGGCTCTGGACCTATAAAGATAGGCGAAGCCGCAGAATTCGACTACAGTGGCAGTCAGGCGCTCAAGGCTCTGCACGAGGAAGGCATAGAAACAATAATAGTAAACTCAAATGTGGCTACTGTGCAGACGAGCTACGCGTCTGCCGACCATGTATACCTGCTTCCAGTAAAAGGCAGGTTCATAGAAAAGGTCATAGAAAAGGAGAAGCCAGACGGGATAATGATGGGCTTCGGCGGCCAGAGCGCCCTCAACGCAGGCATAGACCTAAATGATTCCGGAGTGCTTAGGAATCATAAGGTAAAGATACTCGGAACGAAGCTAATTGGCATAAAGGCGGCGCTGGGCAGGGCAGACTTCAAGAAGCTGATGGAAAGCAAAGGCATAAGCACCGCGCCAAGCCTGTCTGCCAAAACAGAGGAAGAGGCGCTGTCAGCAGCAAAAATGCTCGGATACCCTGTGATGCTCAGGGTGAGCTTCAACCTTGCAGGCAGGGGATCATTCATAGCCAAAAGCGAGGCAGCGATGAAGCGCGGCATAGAGAGGGCGTTCGCACAGAGCAGGACAGGCGAGGTGCTCATAGAGAAATACCTGAGCGGATGGAAGGAGATAGAATACGAAGTAGTAAGGGACAAATTCGGCAACGCCGCGGTTGTTGCATGCATAGAGAACCTCGACCCGATGGGCGTGCATACAGGCGAATCCGCAGTGGTTACGCCTGCCCAGACGCTCGATAACGAGGACTACAACAGCATGCGGAGCGTAGCGATAAAGGTTGCAGAAGCGATAGGCCTTGTGGGCGAATGCAATGTGCAGTTTGCCCTAAGCCCCCGCAGCAGGGATTTCTATGTTATAGAGTCAAATCCGCGGATGTCGCGCTCAAGCGCACTGGCGAGCAAAGCCACGGGATATCCCCTGGCATATGTGAGCGCAAAGCTCAGCCTTGGATACAGGCTCTACGAAGTCATGAATGAGGTTTCTAAAGCTACTAGCGCATTCTTCGAGCCGAGCCTAGACTACATAACAATAAAGATACCGAGATGGGACCTGACAAAGTTCGAAAGCGCGAGCTCCAGCCTAGGCACGGAGATGAAAAGCATAGGAGAAGTTATGGCAATAGGGCGTTCCTTTGAGGAAGCCCTGCAAAAAGCCGTGCGCATGCTCGACATCGGCGAGCCAGGGATAGTCGGAGG
>JAJYTM010000067.1 GCA_021793035.1 Microcaldota archaeon | reverse complement strand
ATTCAATACTGGAGAAGAACATTGCGCTGATATGCACGTACTGCGGCTTCAAGTTCACAAGGAAACTGAGCCAGGTAAAGGATATGAAGAAGATAGAATGCCCAAACTGCAAGAGCCCGATGGTGGCAAGGCAGAGCGAATCCCATGAAGCAGTAGTGAAGAAGAGGCTCGGAGGGAAAAGGCTCTCGCTGCGGGAGAGGACAGACCTCAGGGAGCTGCTCAATGAGGCAAGCATGTTCGAATCGTACGGCGGCAGGGCCGCGGTAGCCCTTTCGGTGTATGGCGTTGGGCTCAAGTCTGCGGGCAGGATATTGATGATGCTCAAGCACGACTATAGGGATCTTTTCATCGACCTCATAGAGGCGCAGAGGCAGTTCATCAGGACGAAGAAGTACTGGTCCGCCTGAATTTTATCCTATCTTGTCTATGTGTATGCCGTGCTGCTCCGGTATTATCTTGTATTTGGCATTTTCGAAGTGCATTGAGAGCTCGCGGTCCCTGTAGTACGTGCGGAGCAGCGCAGTAATGGAAGACGCTGTGGTATGCGGCTGCGATGTTATGCTTATATTGAAGTCTGCAATGTTGTACAGCTCCTTTATCTTCTCGGAGAACGACACTATGATGAGCATGTTCTTGTAGGTCCTAAGCGCATATTCGGCCTGCTTTATTGGTATTCCGTATCGGGTGAGGTATATGGTCTTGTAGTTCCTCTTGCTTTTTATGTACTCCTTCCAGTTGCTCGTGAAGCTTACGGAGAAGCTGCCTCCCCATTTGTCGCATACGTCCCTGCAGAACCTCTGCGATTTCGCTGCGAGCTTCTTGTCGTTTGATGTGAACACGATGCCTGAAGCGCCGAAAGCCCGGGCTATCAGGCACAAATCCGTGACTTTTTCATAAGACGGTTTACCTATGACAAGAACAGTAAGCATTGCCCCACAATAGTGTTTTTTGTAGCGTGCTTTTAAGCTTTGTGCCTCAAACGCATGATTGCGGGTAAATAGTTGCGCTTGGCCGCACAGGGGCAGGCATGTGTAATACGCTACAGTTTGGTTCAACCATGCCCTTTTATTGCTTGCCCACTGCATAATCTTGATTGCATGGCGATAGACAACATACATATGGACTCGAGATTGTCGGTATACTATATGGGCACCGCGTTTGCATACCTGGTTATCGGCTCTGTGCTCTTCTTGGTTTCGCTGTCGAATCTCTTGCATCTTGATTTCAGCTATATTTTCATATTGTGGTTCTTCGGATTCGTAATGATGATGATATTCGGACTGAGCTACATGTTCGCCCCTGGGCTGTCCCATGCCAAATACGCCGATTACAGGGTAGTGAGGGCAGAGCTTGCAATACTGAATGTTGGCATATTGCTTTTTCTGGCTTCGGAAATAACCGGGTTGAAGGCGGCTGCACTTGCAGGAGCAGTAATTATATTTGCAGGAATGCTAGTGCATGTCTATAACATGTTGTACATGTTCAGCAAGAAGGGCAAGGTCCAACATCAGTAGCCTTAGCCGCAATTATTGCTTCTCTGCGCTGGCTACCTGCGCGTCGATAATGCGGGTATCTGAATCGATGCGCATCATCCTGACGCCGCTCGCAGCCCTTCCTGTCTTCCTCACTTCGCTTACCGGGAACTGTATGGATATGCCCTTTGAGTTTATCAGAAGAACGTTGTCGTCTTCCTTGACCTTCAGCGCCTTTGCTACGTGCCCGGTCTTTTCATTTACGCGCAGGTTTAGTATGCCTCCTCCGCCCCTGTGCTGCTGCCTGTATCTTTCAAGCGAAGTGACTTTTCCATACCCCTTCTCTGTCACTGAGAGTACTGAGTCATTGGCCTTTACCACGATCATGTTAACCGGCTCGTCGCCAGGCTTGAGCCTTATTGCACGCACGCCTGATGCGGTCCTTCCCATTGACCTTATCTCCTTTTCGTTGAAATGTATGGCTTTGCCGTTCCTGGTGGCTATGAACAGACCAGATTCGCCATCGGATATTGCAACATCAGCTATGGAATCGCCTTCCCTGAGCTGCACCGCGTTTATGCCGTTCGACCTTGGATTGGAGAAAAGCTCCGCCCTTACGCGCTTCATTATTCCTTTCTTGGTGAGGAATACCATGAACAGGTTTGCCATGTCGCGCGTGTTTATTATCTTTGCTATGCTTTCACCTTCGCGCGTGGTGACCAAGTTAGCAGCTGCCTTGCCCGAGCTGTACCTGTCTCCCTCTGGCACGGCATACGCCTTGAGCCAGTATGCGCGCCCTATGTTCGTTATCAGGAGCAGTGTGTCCTTTGCCTTGCATATGATTGTCTGCCTGACGTAGTCGTCCTCCTTCAGCTCTATCGCCTTTATGCCCCTGCCTCCGCGGTCCTGGACCTTGTATTTCTCCAGGTCCAAGCGCTTCATGTAGCTCCTGTTGGTAAGCAGTATTGTTGTCTCCTTGTCCTCGACTAGGTCCTCCGGCATTATTTCCTGGCTTATGCTGCTGCTCTCTATGACCGTGCGCCTCTTTATCCCATAATGCTGCTTGACGTATTCGGTTTCGTCGACGATTATGCCATAGACCCTTTCGCTATCGGCAAGTATGCCGTTGTACTCTGATATTTTCCTCGTGAGCTCCTCCTTCTCTGATTTGAGCGTGGTTATTTCCAGGTTTGTGAGCTTGCTGAGCTTCATGTCGAGCACGGCGTTAGCCTGCTTTTCTGACAGGCTGTATGATTCCATCAGTGACTGCCTTGCAGCTTTTATGTCGGCGCTGCCGCGTATCAGCGTTACGACATTGTCTATGTTCTCTACCGCGATTATGAGGCCGTCCACTATGTGCATCCTGTCGGTTGCTATGTTGAGGTCATATCTGGTCCTGTTGGTTATTACCTTGAAGCGGTGCTCGACGAAAGCCTTTATGAAGTCCTTTATCTTCATTGTGAGAAGCGAGTTGTCCTGCACGGCTATGTTCATTACTGGCAGTGACACCTGCAGCTGCGTGTGCGCGTATAGCAGATTCAGTATGTAGTCCGGATTCGCATCCTTCTTCAGGTCTATAGTTATGCGTATGCCCTTCTTATCGCTCTCGTCCCTAAGGTCTGATACGCCCATGACCTTCTTGTCCCTTATGAGCCTGACCATGTTTTCTACTAGTGACGCCTTGTTGACAGTATATGGTACTTCCGTTATCACGATGCGCCTTGCGTTGCCTTCCTCCTCTATCTCTGCCTTGCCGCGTATGGTTACTGCGCCCCTGCCCGTAAGATACGAGGATAGAAGCCGCGAGTCGTAGAACACGGTGCCTCCTGTTGGGAAGTCCGGGCCTTTTATGTATTCGAGAAGGCCTTGATTGTCTATGCCACGGTTCTTGACATATGTGGTTATCGCATCGCACACTTCAGCCAGGTTGTGCGGCCACAT
>JAJYTM010000066.1 GCA_021793035.1 Microcaldota archaeon | reverse complement strand
GTTGCGCAGCCCTTTCAGCTAATAATGTTTCGTGCGCATGGCTTTGGCTTATGGACTTGGAAGAAGCAGCATTAGGGCAGAGGAATGAATGGTTTACCTGGAGCGTGATGCGCGCTTCGTTGCCTTGCGCCTTGCGGCGGTCTTCCTTGCCGAGCCTTTGGCTTTTGAAGCGCCCTTCTTGCGCGCAGTGCCTTTTATAGCGGCACGTTTCCTCGCAGGCTTCCTGGTTGCAACGGGCTTCCGCGCAGCGCGTTTCCTTGCGCTCTTTACAGATGCTGCGGTCCTGCTCGCCCTTGCTACCATCCTTGTGCGCGCCTTGCTGGAACGCCTAAAGATGATTGCGGATATCGCAGCAACTACCACTATTACCACAACCACTATTGCTATTATGTAGTATATCAGCGGTATGGGCTTCGGCGCAGCAGAGTATATGGTAAGTATCTTGGCCACGCCTGCAGTTATTACGGCGCCTTCTCCAGAAGATGTTATTTTCGTTGGCGCAGCTTCGACGACCTGGACGATGCCCTGCCATTCCAAGCCGGGCTTATCGCTGCCGGGCACATCTACCTTAATGCTTACCGCCATGTTTGAATGAGGCGCAAGGGTGCCGTTCATTGGAGTTACTGTAACAGTAGGAGTGGCGTTATGCGGTATCGTATTCAGGGTAGGCAGTATCACCGTAAAGTTTATGGGCGTGCTGCCGCCGTTCAGTATTGAATAGTTGAAGGTTGCGCTGCTGCCTACGCTCACGTTCATAGTTGGCTGGCCTGCCTGCTCGCCCAGCTGGGCGTACGATAGGGCAGTGAAGCTAAGCGAAAGAAGTATTAACAGGCTCACATACTTGGAATTCATCGCAACACTTAGCAGCTGTTCTCTATGGTTATAGTCTGCTCGTACGACCCTGCAGGAGTCCCTCCAGGAACACCGAGACCGAAGTAGATGCTATTGCTGGTTATCGTATTCGTCGGCGTAGGCGCAGGTATTGTTATGCTAGTAGTAGCAAGCGTATTTGACAAGGCAGTTCCTGTGTATGTGCTTAGCGAGTTAGCATCCCATAGTGTGTTGCTAACACCAAAGTTGGTCAAAGCTGTATTCCCGTTTAGGTACCAGTTTGCTCCTTCTACAAGCAGTGATGCAGCTACGTTGCCTCCGTTATCGCTATCAGTAACTAATACGTTTGTTGGCACATTTGCAGAAGCCACTATAGGGCCGAATGATATGGAATTTGGAGATAAGGATATGTAGCACGTTCCTTGTACGTCCACTTCTGCGGTTATGGCGTTTGCAGTTGATGATTTATTGTATATGCCCTGTGAAGCGTTGTAGTTTTCAAATGATATCGTCTGTATGTAGTTGCCCTCTGGCGTCCCGCCAGGTACATTCACGCCGAAGTATATGCTGTTGCTGGCATAAGGTGTTGAAAGAGATGGAGCGGCTATGGTTATAAATGTATTGGCAAATGCTGAGGTGAGCGCATTAGTGCCCAAGTTTATCAATTGGGTCGGGCTCCAGAATGTGTTGCTCGCTCCAAAAGTGTTGCTTGTGGTTGCATCTTGCCAACTTGAGCCTTCGACGAGTATGTTCGCGCCTATGTTACCGCCAACATCGTTGTCTGTAACTATCACGTTGGTATCGTAATGAGATCCAGAGAATATGCTGCCGAAGTTAATCACGTTGCCAGATACAGAATTTGACACCGTAAGGTATATCACGTTGCCTACTGCTACGTTTGCTGTCACAGTACCGTTGCTAGTTGAAGCGTTAGCCGTGCCCATGTAGACCTCGAATGTAGCTATTGATGCCACAACTGCCAGCCATAATCCTAAGGTTATAAGAGATTTAGTTTTCATGATAGCCGCCTCTGACCAATATATGTTTGGCTAACTATATTTAAATAGGTTTCTAAGAAAAGGTATTTCGGAAAAGCGGAAGCGGGCTGTGCGCTTCACGCATCTATGGCTGGCTTTTCCTCCGCCTAAATATTGATATCACACTGCTGCGCCTTGGCTGCGCCTTGGAAGGCTTGTTGAGAGCGTACATGTCTGCGAGCCGGTTTATTGCCTTGACGAACGGTGATTTCTTCCTGTTGAGGACCACGGGGATCTGCGAGGCTATGCCCTCCTGGACCAGCGGGTCTTCTGGCAGTTTGCCCGACATCCTGCCCTCGTACATATCCGCTATCTCGCGCTCGTTGAGCTCGTAGCGCGTACCCTGCACCCTGTTTATGAGCAGGGCGTGCTTGACCATCCGGTTATTGGCCTCTATCGAAAGCTTTATGGTGCTCGTGCAGCTCGGCATGTCCGGAGTGGTAACAAATAGCACCTCGTCTGCCAGCTCTGCTATCTTGGGGTCGTAGAAGCCCGGTTGCGTATCGAGGATTACGAAATCGTACGGAAGCTTTGATGCTGAAGCAACAAACCGCTTTGCTTCTGCATATGATATGACGAACGGCATTGCATCTATCCTGCCGTTGAGCACGTGCAGGCCGCTCGGTGCATGTATGCCTATCGCTTCCTTTATGTTGGACCCTTTCTTTATTACGTCATAGTAGCCCCGGTTGGATTTCTCCATGCCGAGGTGGAAGCCGCATGCCGGGTTTGTTGTATCTGCATCTACAAGCAGCACGTCGTAGCCCTTCTGCGCCAGCGCTGCGGATAGGTTTACCGCTATGGTGGTCTTACCTACCCCTCCTTTCTGCGATGCGATTCTTATTAGATAGGGCTTCACTGCCATAACCTCTCTTTATGTGCTCTCGCAATTCTATGAGCCCCTTGGCCCTTTCCTCGTCATATCTCGACACATTTTTACCGCTCGATAGCTTCAACGCTACGGCCAGAGCAATAATAGCAGCTGCTATGGCAGCTGCATACACGACAATGTATACATTTGTATTCATATATGAAATAAAACCTTTAAATACACCATATATGGTAGCGGTAGGCTGCGCAGGGGGCTTTATCGTGCTTACCGGTAATGGCATGACCAGCGCGGGTAAAGAATAGTTCAGGCTCGCCCCGGAAGTCGATATATGAAGGTAAAGGAGCAGCGTGCCTGTGAAATTGCCCGTCTTCATGTGGAAGATTGCACTCATTACTTGGTTAGGGGTCGCGTTTATTACTATATTTGGGTTTTCTATTCTCTGCGTGACAGGCCCAGACAGGCTCAAGTTGACATCCTGGGGCTTGCTGCCCGTGTAAAGCACATCGACAGTTATGTTGTTTACTGTATTGGAATAGAAAGTCGGCACGCTTATAGAGAGCACGTCCAGCAGCTTGGGCTGTGCAGAAGGGCTGTAGAAGGATATGGACTGCGCAGTCGCCATAAGGGCCTGGGGATCCATTACGCTGCTTATTCCATAGTACCCATATGTGCTTTCCCCTGCAGGCAGATAGCTTATCTGCCATTGTATTTCATAC
>JAJYTM010000065.1 GCA_021793035.1 Microcaldota archaeon | reverse complement strand
ATCAACTTCGCCGACCTCGGCGAACCCGCCGCTCACTATTATCGTGGTCTTTACCTTCGCCCTTCCGCATTCCTCAAGGGCCTTGGGCACGAGCTGCGCAGGTATCGCGACTACGGCAAGGTCTATGTCGCTCTTGACATCCAGGACGCTCTTGTACGCCCTGAGCCCCATTATGCCGCCGCTCGCATTTATGTTTATTGGGTAGAGCTTTCCGGAGTAGCCGACATCGAGGTAGTTCTGCAGTATCACATGGCCGACCTTGTCGGGGTTGTTCGACGCACCGATTATCGCAACGCTCTTCGGGTGCATCATGTACTCGAAGCTTTTCACTTTGTAAGATTCGTTCTTCTTGTCCAATAAATCACCTATTTCAGGATTCTCAGGTCCACGGCATCGTATGTGCCGTCATGCAGTATCAGCGGATTCAGGTCCAGCTCTTTTATGTCGTTCTCTACGAGCATCCTTGATACTTTCATCAGCAGCTCTTCGAGCATCGAAGCGCTCTTCGCATCCTTCGCTATTATGCTCTTTGACTTGAGGTCGTCGAGCATGGATTGCGCATCTGCCTTCCTTATCGGGCATACCCTTATAGATACGTCCTTGAATGTTTCTACGTATATGCCGCCTAAGCCGAACAGTATCAGCTTGCCGAACTGCGCATCCTCCCTCCCGCCCATTATCACTTCTATGCCTTGGGGCACCATGTGCTGCGCGAGTATTTTATACGGCTTGTACTTTTCTGCAGCCTTCGTCAAGCGTGTGAAAGCTGCCGATATCTGACTATCCCCTGTGAGGTTCAGCTCTACAAGGCCGCTCTTGGTCTTGTGCAGCGCCTTGCCCGATATCGCCTTGAGCACTATCGGCTTGCCTGCTGCAAACTTGGCCGCTTGTGCCGCACTCGAAACATACGCGCTCTGCACAGTTTTTATTCCGTATTTTTTCATTAGCCTGTAGGCTTCCATATATTCTACTAATCCCACCATTCAATCCCTATGTGTGTTTATATGATCTTTAACACGTAAAGCAGCAGCACTGCTATGATCACTACTATGATTACTACAGCAGCGATGATGCCCTTGCGGCTTTTCTTGGGCTGCTGCAGCTGCTGCGCCATCTCCTCCACGTTGCCCTGCGGTTGCTGCTGCATTGCAGTTGCCTGAGCATGTGGCGGCTGCGTAGCTGCATGTTGAACATTCTGCTGAGGCACCGCATAAATGGGCTGCGCCGGCTGAGGTGTAGTTGCCGGGTTTTGAACACTCGCTGCTTGTGCTCCCTGCTGCGCACCCGATTGAGGAGCTGGCTGCGGCTGCGCTGCCGGAAGGCCGGCCTTGGCCTGCATGAAGCCCTTTTCAGACAGCATGAGGTTCAATACCCCGTTTCTGAATTCTGCGGAAAGGAATCCCTGCTGCATCATCTTATAGAGGTGCATCGAAAGGTCCTTTGGCATGATGTTTAACGTGTTTGTCAGGTCGTTGAGCGACCTCTTGCCTCCTGAAAGCTGCACGAGTATCGCTATGTCCAGATGATCTAGGGGAAGGTTCACCTTTGCCGCTGCCTCGTCGAGAAGCTTGTGCCCTAGGTCCGTTATTGCAATCGAGTTCTGGCCGCCGAACACCGTAGTAAAATCTATCAGCCCCTTTATCTTAAGGCCCCCCAGTATGTTTGATGCATCGAAAAACGACGAGTTTATCGACGTGCCGAATTTCTCCACCACCGTCTGCGGGGTTATCTTTGTCAATGCAAAAAGGTCTATGAAATTTGGTTCGTCAGCCATGCAAGCACCGCATAAAATGATATCGATAAGAATGTTTATATATATTGTCAAAAAAACTTATTATGAGACATATGCAACCACATACATGATCTCTTTTTACGCACAGAGGAAAATACATGCAGCTTAAATTCTTTGGAGGAGCCAGGGAAGTCGGAAGGTCCTCCATACTGATGAAGGATGAAAGATCCGTAATGTTCGACTACGGCATAAAGATAGACCACAAGAATGAGTACCCGGTCGGAATGCCGAAGATAGACGCGCTGGTGCTAAGCCATGCCCACCTGGACCACAGCGGATATGCCCCGGCACTATATGAGAGCATGCACGTGCCCGCGTTTGGTACTGAACCGACGCTAGAGCTTGCCACGCTACTGCTTGACGATGCGATAAATGTAGCGAAGAAGCAGCATGCCAATCTGGGCTATTACAAGCGGCAGGTTAATACGTTCAACAACAAGTATGTTCCATCGAGATATCATAAGAGGTTTGCATTCGGCGACTACGACATCGAACTGTTCGATGCAGGGCACATATGCGGCAGCGCGATAACGCTCCTCGAAAGGAACAAGGCAAAAGATTACAGGAGGGTAGTATATACGGGCGACTTCAAGCTCGGCCCGCAAACCCTCCACAAAGGCGCAGAGATAGTAAAGAGCGACCTTCTCATAATGGAGTCCACATATGAATCAAAAGAGCACCCAGACAGGGACGCTTTGATAAAACGCTTCATAGACGAGATAAGGAGCGTGCTTGACGATGGCGGCACAGCGCTCATACCGTCCTTCGCGGTTGGCAGAAGCCAGGAGCTGCTGTCAATACTCTACAAGAACGGCCTTGCTGACATCACATATGTGGATGGCATGTGCAGGGCGGCGACGAAAATAGTGGCAAAGCACAAGGACTTCATAAGCAACCCTGAACTGCTTTCCGAGGGCATCAGGACGGCGAATTGGATAGACGATGTCAGGGCGAGGAAAGAGGTGTTCAACAGCCCATCGATAGTGCTCACAACTGCAGGGATGCTGAACGGTGGGCCTGTGCTCAGCTACCTGACCAGGCTCAACAACGATTCGAGGATATTCATAACGGGATACCAAGTCGAAGGCACCAACGGCAGGAACCTCATTGATACGGGAATAGTTACCATAGACAAGAAGAAGCTCAAGATAAGCACGCCAGTCAGCGTATACGACTTCTCTGCGCATGCGGGCAATTCCGACCTCCACAGGTTCGTGCGCGAAAGCTCGCCCAACGCAGTTGTGTGCGTGCACGGCGATGCAGAGAGGACACAGCAGCTCGCCGAAGAGCTGCGCGGCGAGGGGTTCGATGCCTACGCGCCGAAGATAGGAGACACCATAGAGTTCAAGGGATAACTGATTATCACGAAAGACCCAATGCTGCAGCCATCACAGGCAGTATTATAGTGACATCGCCATCAATCGTCACGTACTTCGCCTTCTCCTTTATCTTGCCCCATGAGACTGCTTCAGTAAGCCTTGCCCCTGACAGGCTGCCGTCAAACTGCGTCGCTGTCGTTATGTATACGGCATAATCAAGGCCCCCTTTGAACTGGTTCCACCATATGACATGGTGCTTGCTTATCCCTCCGCCCATCATAAGAGCGCCTGTGACCTTTTGGTCGAAGGATATATCAC
>JAJYTM010000064.1 GCA_021793035.1 Microcaldota archaeon | reverse complement strand
ATCAACTTCGCCGACCTCGGCGAACCCGCCGCTCACTATTATCGTGGTCTTTACCTTCGCCCTTCCGCATTCCTCAAGGGCCTTGGGCACGAGCTGCGCAGGTATCGCGACTACGGCAAGGTCTATGCCGCCACTGACTTCCAGGACGCTCTTGTATGCCTTGAGCCCCATTATGCTGCCGTTCGCATTTATGTTTATCGGGTAGAGTTTCCCAGAGTAGCCGACATCGAGATAGTTCTGCAGTATCACATGGCCGACCTTGTCTGGGTTGTTCGACGCGCCGATTATCGCAACACTCTTCGGGTGCATCATATACTCGAAGCTTTTCACTTTATAAGATTCATTCTTCTTGTCCAATAAATCACCTATTCCAAGACCCTCAGGTCCACGGCATCGTATGTGCCATCATGCAGTATCAGCGGATTAAGGTCCAACTCCTTTATGTCGTTCTCTACGAGCATCCTTGATACTTTCATCAGCAGCTCTTCGAGCATTGAAGCGCTCTTCGCATCCTTCGCTATTATGCTCTTTGATTTGAGGTCGTCGAGCATGGATTGTGCGTCGGTCTTCCTTATCGGGCATACCCTTATAGATACATCCTTGAATGTTTCTACGTATATGCCGCCTAAGCCGAACAGTATCAGCTTGCCGAACTGCGCATCCTCCCTCCCGCCCATTATCACTTCTATGCCTTGGGGCACCATGTGCTGCGCGAGTATCTTATACGGCTTGTACTTTTCTGCAGCCTTAGTCAAGTGCGTGAAAGCTGCCGATATCTGGCTATCCCCTGTGAGGTTCAGCGCTACAAGACCGCTCTTGGTCTTGTGCAGAGCCTTGCCCGATATCGCCTTGAGCACTATCGGCTTGCCTGCTGCAAATTTGACTGCCTGTGCCGCACTCGAAACATACGCGCTCTGCACTGTTTTTATACCGTATTTTTTCATTAGCCTGTAGGCTTCCATATATTCTACTAATCCCGTCATTCAATCCCTATGTGCGCTTATATGATCTTTAACACGTAAAGCAGCAGCACAGCTATGATCACTATTATGATTACTACAGCAGCGGTGATGCCCTTGCGGCTTTTCTTGGGCTGCTGCAGCTGCTGCGCCATCTCCTCCATGTTGCCCTGCGGTTGCTGCTGCATCGCAGCTGCTTGAACAGGCGGTGGCTGCGGCACAGTATGCTGGACATTCTGCTGAGGCACCGCATAAATGGGCTGCGCCGGTTGAGGCGTAGTTGCCTGGTTTTGAACACTCGCTGCTTGTGCTCCCTGCTGCGCACCTGATTGAGTGGCTGGCTGCGGCTGCACTGCCGGAAGGCCAGCCTTTGCCTGCATGAAGCCCTTTTCAGAAAGCATTAAGTTGAGCACCCCGTTCCTGAATTCTGCGGAAAGGAATCCCTGCTGCATCACCTTATAGAGGTGCATCGAAAGGTCCTTTGGCATGATGTTTAATGTGTTGGTCAGGTCGTTGAGCGACCTCTTGCCCCCTGAAAGCTGCACGAGTATCGCTATGTCCAGATGATCGAGGGGAAGGTTTACTTTTGCCGCTGCCTCGTCGAGGAGCTTGTGTCCTAGGTCTGTTATGGCAACCGAGTTCTGGCCCCCGAACACTGTGGTAAAATCAATCAGCCCTTTTATCTTGAGCCCGCCGAGTATGTTAGATGCGTCGAAAAACGACGAATTGATCGATGTGCCGAATTTCTCCACTACCGTCTGCGGGGTTATCTTTGTCAATGCGAAAAGGTCTATAAAATTTAGTTCATCAGCCATGCAAGCACCGCATAAAATGATATCGATAAGAATGTTTATATATATTGTCAAAAAAACACATTATGAGACATATGCAACCACGTACATGATCTCTTTTTATGCACAGAGGAAAATACATGCAGCTTAAATTCTTTGGAGGAGCCAGGGAAGTAGGAAGGTCCTCCATACTGATGAAGGATGAAAGATCCGTAATGTTCGACTACGGGATAAAGATAGACCACAAGAACGAATACCCGGTCGGCATGCCAAGGATAGACGCGCTGGTGCTCAGCCATGCCCATCTGGACCATAGCGGATACGCTCCAGCGATATACGAGAGCATGCATGTTCCAGCATTCGGCACAGAACCGACGCTTGAGCTTTCCACGCTGCTGCTCGACGATGCGATAAATGTAGCGAAGAAGCAGCACACCAGCCTAGGCTATTACAAGCGGCAGGTCAATACGTTCAACAACAAGTACGTGCCCTCGAGATACCACAAAAGATTCGCGTTCGGAGACTATGACATCGAACTGTTCGACGCGGGGCACATATGCGGCAGCGCGATAACGCTCCTCGAAAGGAACAAGGCGAAGGACTATAAGAGAGTGGTGTATACGGGCGACTTCAAGCTCGGCCCCCAGACCCTGCATGATGGCGCAGAGATAGTAAAGAGCGACCTGCTGATAATGGAATCCACCTATGAATCGAAAGAGCATCCAGACAGGGACGCACTGATAAAACGCTTCATAGACGAGATAAGGAGCGTGCTTGACGATGGAGGCACAGCACTCATACCATCTTTCGCAGTTGGCAGGAGCCAGGAGCTCCTGGCGATACTCTACAAGAACGGCCTTGCCGATATCACGTATGTGGACGGTATGTGCAGGGCGGCTACGAAAATAGTGGCCAAGCACAAGGACTTCATAAGCAACCCAGAACTGCTTTCCGAGGGCATCAGATCAGCGAATTGGATAGACGATGTCAGGGCGAGGAAAGAGGTGTTCAACAGTCCATCCATAGTGCTCACCACTGCGGGCATGCTGAACGGAGGGCCTGTGCTCAGCTACCTGACCAGGCTAAACAACGATTCGAAGATATTTATAACCGGATACCAGGTTGAAGGCACCAACGGCAGGAGCCTCGTTGACACAGGGATAGTCAATATAGACAAGAAGAAGCTCAGGATAAGCACGCCAGTCAGCGTATACGACTTCTCGGCGCATGCGGGCAATTCCGACCTGCATAAATTCGTGCGTGAAAGCTCGCCCAATGCAGTCGTTTGCGTTCACGGCGATGCGGAGAGGACACAGCAGCTCGCCGAAGAGCTGCGCGGCGAGGGCTTCGATGCCTACGCGCCGAAGGTAGGAGAAACCATAGATTTCAAGGGATAACGGACTATCACGAAAGGCCCAAGGCTGCAGCCATCACAGGCAGTATTATAGTGACATCGCCATCAATCGTCACGTATTTCGCTTTCTCCTTTATCTTGCCCCATGAGACTGCTTCAGTAAGCCTTGCCCCGGACAGGCTGCCGTCGAACTGCGTAGCTGTCGTTATGTATACGGCATAATCAAGGCCCCCTTTGAACTGGTTCCACCATATGACATGGTGCTTGCTTATCCCTCCGCCCATCATAAGAGCGCCTGTGACCTTTTGGTCGAAGGATATATCAC
>JAJYTM010000063.1 GCA_021793035.1 Microcaldota archaeon | reverse complement strand
GGTTTTTTCTGCGGCGAGCATACTGCTATCTGTAGTATTCGGTTATTATTCCGCCGTATTGAATGGCTATTATCTGTATGCCGCAATTGCTTCAGCTGTATTATTATACGCACTCCCAAAATTGGGCTTGGGCGACAAAATATTCCTGTCATCGCTGCTGCTGCTATACCCGTTCTGGTTCGTGTGGATGCTCATAGCGCTGGCAGTTCTATTGGCCAAGCCTGTCTTCATGCTTATGGCACGATTTTCTCATAGGAAGATGCTGGAAGCGCCATTCTACCCGTTCCTTTTTGTGTCTTCTGCGATACTGCTCATAGCCCTGAATGTTATATACTACGTAAGCTGATACCAACACCGGCAAGACTCATTCGGCATTCTCGTGTATATACTTCTTGCCGCGAAACGCGGAGAGCACCGCGCCGACGAATACAAGTATGGCCGATATATACAGCGCTATGCTCAACCCCTCCATGAACGAAGGCGCTATGGAGTAAGGTAGGAAACTGTTTGCTGAGACATTCTTCAACGCAGCTGCGCTTATCGTTGAGCTCAAGCTTGACGGCAGCGCTGTAAGGAATGCGTGTATCGGGTCTATCCCCAGGAAAGCGGAGAAAAGCAATCCCGTAGGAGATACCTGGGACAACTGCGTTGCTACTGCGTTGTTCAGCCCGGCAGACACGCCTTCATGCAGCAGCGACCCGGGCAGCACGACTGAGAATATGCTTATGGTTATGGTGAAGAAGATTGCCATGCTCAGTGTCTGGCCTAAGTTGTTGAGCGTAGTCCTCATACCGTTGGCGCTCCCTCTGTCGTCTGCAGGAGTCGCATTCATTATTGCCGTAGTGTTCGGCGACGCGAACATCCCTCCACCAATGCCGTTGAGGAACAGTATCAGCTCGAATTCAACCAGGTTGAAATTATATGGTAAGTTTGCGAGCATCAGAAGCGATACGCCTATTATTGTCATGCCCGCGGTGGCGAATATCCTGGCGCCGAACTTATCAGTGAGCCATCCGCTTATAGGTCCAAGAACCACGAAGCCGAGCATGAGCGGTATCATGTATATTCCCGCCCAGAATGGCGTATCGGCTATGGGTATCCCGTGCAGCGGCAGGTATATGCCCTGCAGCCATATGACAACCAAGAACATGACCGCGCCCCTGCTGAGGGAGGAAAGCAGTCCGCTCACGTTGCCGAAGGCAAAAGGCCTTATCTTGAAAAGCCTGAGCTCAAAGATCGGGCTCTTGGTCCTGCGCTCGGAATAGATGAACAAGCCTATCAGCGCCAAGCCAATCATTATGCTGCCCAGAACAAACGGGCTCCCCCATCCGGTCGATTCTGTACCATAAGGCACTATGCTGTATGTAAGGCCAAGCGCAATCAGTATCAGCCCTACGCCGAGCGTGATGTTGCCCATATAGTCTATTGTAGCCTTGACCAGCCTTGAGGTCTCCTTAAGCTTTACTATGGACCATATGGTTCCTGCCACGGCAAACGGTATGCTTACCACGAATATGTAGTGCCAGTCAAAATTTGCAAGCAGGCCCCCTGCAATAAGCCCTATTAGCGACCCTGCCATGAAAGATACTGAATTGATGCCCAGTGCACGGCCTCTCTCGTTTGTGCCGAAAGCGTCAGTTATGAGGGCAGTGCTGTTGACCATAAGAAGGGCCCCTCCCACCGCCTGCACTAAACGGAATATTATAAGCACCAGAGCACCGGTGTTGCCAGTGCCGTCCGGGATTAGCGACAGCAGTATGGAGCCTATAGTAAATATTACAAAGCCCATCGTGTACATTTTTGTCCTGCCCTTCATATCGGATATCCTTCCCAATGTGACTAGTAGCGTGGAAGTGACAATGCTGTAACCCATCAGTATCCAAAGAAGGTATACAAATTCATCAGGGGCAAAGGGGCTTATCGCAAGCCCGCGGAATATCGCCGGCAAGGATATGAGCACGATCGTCATGTTTATGGATGACATCAGCCCTCCCAGGGTGGTATTGGTCAATACCGTCCACTTGTACTGCATGAATGTGCCCTCTACCCTGTAAATTAGCATTTCAAGATTTGCAAAATATAAATAATAACCTTTGCAGGCAAATTTTGTATGGTGTGTATTTGAAAAGGGTATTGATTGCGCTCGGAGGCAATGCACTGCTCCGCACTGATGAGGAACAGACTTACTCCAATCAATATCAGAACGTATCCAATGCTGCAAGGCACATAGCCAGGCTGGTCAGCAAAAACAAAAGCATGAAGCTCATAATAACTCATGGAAATGGGCCGCAGGTCGGTGATGAATTCCTGCGCAACCTTTTTGCTTCAAATAGGGTAAAAAGTCTGCCTTTCCACATAATCAATGCGGAGACCCAGGCTTTCATAGGATCTATGCTCGAAACCGCATTGCTTTACCATTTTGCACAGCTGGGCATAGAACGCGACATATCGGTTGTGATGACCCATGCAATTGTAAGCCCAAAGGATACAGCATTCAGCAAGCCCACAAAGCCCATCGGCCCGCTCTATACGAGAAAGCAGCTCGAGCAGGAACTTAGGAGAGAGAAATTCAGCTATGTGCGCCTTGGGGGCAAATATAGGCGTGTGATTGCCTCACCTGCTCCCATAGAAGTAGTCGAACATGACCAGATACGGCGCCTTTTCGATTCCGGTACGATAGTTATAGCAGGGGGAGGCGGAGGCATACCCGTGTACAAGTCAAAAGGCATCAAATATGCCCCGCCATCCGTCATAGACAAGGATTCCACATCCAGGCTCATAGCCAATTCCATATTTGTTGAGCAGATGGCAATACTCACAGACATAGGCTACGTGTATCGCGACTTGGGAGACAAATCCACATACATAAGCCGGGCAAGCACGGCTGAATTGGAAAGAATGATGCCATATTTTGGCGAAGGCACAATGAAACCCAAGGTTAAGGCATGCATAGACTTTATAGGGCATGGCGGTACTGTAGCCAACATAGGCAGGCTGGAATCGATGGACGAGGTCATCGTGGGTAGAAGTGGCACTACTATAACAAAGTAGTATCGTGCTATCGGGCGCAAACCGATATAAAAGTTCCATGCTAAGGTGAAATGGTGGTATAATGGCGTTTTCATTATTGTCCGTAGCGGACCTGGACAGCAAGGAGTTCATGGGGCTAATCGATAGCGCCAAGCGCATGAAAACGGCGATGGCCGGTGGCAGAAGGACTACGGACCTCAAGAACATGGTTATAGGAATACTCTTCGAGAAGCCATCGACCCGCACAAGGACATCGTTCCAGGCAGCAGCCATAAGGATGGGAGGCAATCCAATATACCTGTCGGCTAGCGAATTGCAGCTAAGCCGCGGTGAGCCTGTCAAGGACGTTGCACGGATGCTCGGAGGCTGGCTGGACATCATAGTTGCAAGGGTATACTCACAGGATACGCTTGTTGAGCTTGCAGAATATTCCAAGCTACCTGTAATCAACGCGCTGA
>JAJYTM010000003.1 GCA_021793035.1 Microcaldota archaeon | reverse complement strand
CTTCCTCTGACATCTCTATTGTGGCAGCCATGAGCATCAGGTCGCTATTGAACTCCGCGCCGAGCGCCCTTGCAGTAAGCAGGAAGAGCTTGGGCCTTGTGAAATGGCCTCCCCTGTCTATATAGTCCGTAAGGCCCTTGTAGTACTCGCCCCTGTTCTTGTACGGCAGGTAGGACAGCATGATATCAGTTATCTCGCTGTTTACGTGGTCCAGCCAATCGTCCTCGTCCGCCCATGGGTAGGATTTCAGCATGTTAAGCACAATCCCGCTTGTGTCGTTCAAATATTAATACCTACTGCCGTGCATTGCGCGCATCTACTTGCCGCTGTAGAACCTGTAGAACACAGCTATGGAGCATATTATCAATGCACCGGAGGCAACGAAGGCGAACCAATACCCAATGAAAAACGCGGCATAGCCGGCAATCAGCGAGCCGAGAAGGTATCCTAAGCCCACTATACCGCTGTAGACTCCCAGCTTCCTGCCCCTCTTTTCGTTGCCTATCTCTTCGAACAGCAGCGTGTTCGACGCAGTGTAGAAAACTGCATATGCCAGCCCCGCCGCCATGGCATATATGAGCAGGTTGACTATGAAGCCGGCATATCCGGACACGAGCACGAAAACCAGCCCTATGGCGATATACCCTGCAGCCCTGAGCCACAGCGATTCGATTATGGTCCTGTGCTCCCCTCTTGCCTCGGTATACCTTCCTGAGAGGTAGAACGCCACAGTCTGCACGGCGTAGCCTCCGAATATAACCGCAAATACATAGATATTGAGTAGGCCGATCCTCCTGAGCCCAGGCACATACGCAGTGTTGAATATGCCGCTGCCCAGGTAGAAGGCGAACAGCGCTATATATATTAGCGTCAGGTCCTGCATCCTTTTTGCCCCTCTTGGCGCGAATACCGACTTTATGAAATGCGGGCTCGGCAGCCTTATGAACAACAGGCTGTGCATCATCAGCCTTACCCTGAGCGCAAGCCTGTTCTTGATTATCTCCCTCCTCTCAAGCGCCTTCTGTGGCTCCCTTATGGCGAAGGCTATGATCAGCGATGCTATGGTGAAAGGTATCAGTATGAGCATTAGGATCCTCAGCGGCAGGAACCCGGTTACTACCGAGGCTACGAGCAGGCCAAGGGCCCCCCCTATGCTGCCCAGCATCTGCAGCTTCGAGAATCCCCTCGCCCACAGCTTTTTATCTATCGTTTCCATGACCAGAAGGCTCAGAGGCGTAGCGGCTGAAGCCGTGAAGAACGATAGCACGCCGAAGAGCGCTATCACTTCTACTATGCTTGTTGCATAAGCCATCGCCGCGAGCACAATCCCAACGCCAGCGTAAGCGATGAATACAAATACCCTGCGGCTATTGTATTGGTCTATCATCCAGCCCCAGAACACCGAAGCGATTATGGATATAAGGTAGAACGTAGCCATCGCGTACGATACGTCTATGACTGTGCCGTGCAGGTCGAGTATGAACAGCGCTATTATTGTTCCTACCGGCCCGTATGCTATCTGATATGGAAGCGTCGAGTACATCCATACGTCGCGCTTTGATATATCCCTGCTTAACCTTTCCTCTATGCTCATGCTGGAACACCATGACTCATGCGGGCTTCTCCGCCCTTACTCCCCTATATGCGTCCTTTACCGAGAACCCGCATTGCCGCAGCCTGCTTATTATGCCCCTCCTGTAATTATGCTTCGGGTTCTGCACCTTCGTGCCTATAAAATGGTAGAGCACGCCCCCGGGCTTGAGCACCCTGTACATCTCCCTGTAGAATTCCCCAGAATAAAGCTTGGTGGTGCTCTGGAGCGTCGGGGGGTCGTGCAGCACGGCATCGAACCTGGTGCTCTCAAGGTTGCGGATCTCTTCAGCCACGTCACCCATAGCTACATGTATCTTGCTGTCGAACGCGCCACTGGACCAGGGGTTCACTCTCGCAAGCTCAAGAACAGTATCTGATATTTCGTAGCTCAGCACTCCTGATGCGCCTCCCTCGTCCAGCAGCACGGATGTATACCCCAAGCCAAACACCGTATCCAATGCCTCGCCCTTCACCTTTCCCAACGCGCTCACTTTGGCATTCGCCTCCTGTTTGGGCGTAGAGGTGGATATGGTATGCATGAAGCTGCCGTTTATCTCTATTGTTGTGGGCCAGTCCATCTTCGGCTCGTAGAGCTTGTATGTCGAGTTGCCCTCGAATGCATATAGCCATTTGATGTCGCCATCGGCAATCATGAAGCAGTCGTTGCGCGAGCGCCTTTTATGGAGCTTGGACAGGGTTTCAATCATCACATCCTGCCCGTCAGGCATCTCCATCCTGTCATCATATATGTGTATGCTGCCCTTTGATACCCCCAGGTCTAGGCTGATCGTGAACTCGCCTCTGCCAAGGCCGAGTATGCGTTCAATGTGGTATCCTGAAAGGAAGAAAGAATCCATGAACTCCGAATCTCAATCAATATTTATAGAAGTTGCCTAACCATGCAATTTACCCTAGATAAACGTGCATCCAACAACAATATATCTTTTTTTCCGTTGCATTCAAATTGATTGCATGGCAACAAACATCATCGATTATGCGTATTCAGAGGCATCAAGGAGGGGCGATGGATTCGCAGAGGCATATGCAGAGGAGTACGCATCAATGGGCGCTGCCATAGAGCAGGGGAAGTTCAACGGAATATTCTCATCCAGCGGCTCCGGCATAAGGATACGCATGATGTCAAATGGCAATTTATATTCCATGTCGACAAATCTCATCGATAAGCAATCTGTAAAGTCCATGGTATCCAGGGCACGCGGCCTTCCAGGCAGGAAGGTTGGCATGTCCGACGAGCCGGCGGTAAAGGGCAAGGATATTGTAAAGGGGAAGAGAGAGCCGGATATCGACGGAATAAAGGATGCAATACTCGAAATTGACAACTACCTGCAGGACAAGCGCGTCAAATACAGGAGCGTCTACATAAACTTCTCGCATGCCAAAAGCGCATTCATGAACGATTGCGGGTCAAGGATAGAGGCGCGCATGCCCATCATCAATGTGTTTGCCAATTTCATAATTGCCGGCAAGAAGGGGACGCGCTCAAGGTTCATGCAGCTTGGAGGAGTGGGAGGTCTCGAAGCCCTATCTATGAATACATTGGAACGTAGGCTCGAAGATGAAATATCCGGCTTGTACGAGGTTGCACAAAACGGGAAGAACCTCAGCGCGCAGGGGCTCAAGGGTATAAAGAACGTAGTGATATCGCCTGAGATAAGCGGCATAGCGGTGCACGAGAGCATAGGCCATCCAAACGAATCGGACAGGGTCTTCGGCAGGGAGGCAGCGCAGGCGGGCACCAGCTACATAAACGGCGGCAATCTTGGTCTCGAGGTAGGCAGCGAAGCAGTCACCATAATAGACGAGCCGCAGATAAGCGGATCCAACGGATACTATAAATACGACGATGAAGGGGTCATCGGAAGAAAAAAGACAATAATAAAGAAGGGCATCCAGAACGAGCTGCTCACAAACAGGGAATACGCAGCAATGCTTGGCACCAGGAGCAACGGCTCGGCGAGGTCGAGCTCATACTCCTTCGAGCCAATCGTGCGCATGTCCAATACATACCTGCAGAAGGGCAGCGCCACTTTCGACGAGCTTGTTAGCGAGGCCCGCAACGGGATATACGTGAAGAGCTTCAACGGCTGGAACATAGACGATACGAGGAGTTTTTCGATGTACCAGGGCAACGAAGCTTACATGATAAGGAACGGAAGAATAGCCGAGCCGGTCATGAACTACAAGCTTGAGACAAGTACTTTGAAGTTCTGGCACGCAGTGGCGCTGGTCGGCAAGGATTTCAATCTATACCTTGCGACATGCGGCAAGGGCGAGCCTGAGCAGGGCGTACCAGTAACTAATGGCGGCGCATCAGCATTGTTGAAGTTCAATAGGTAGTTTGATGGACATAATAAGAGACAGCATAAAGTATGCCAAGTCGTTGGGGTTTGAAGACGTAATAGTGAGCGTAGAGCAATCATCGGTGCACTACCTAAAGATTGCCAACTCGGAGGTCAATTCGATGGTCGAAGACCGCGATGCATCAGGGCAGGTGTACCTTACGCGTGACAAGAGGATAGTTGCTAGCGACGTGCCTAAGGCCGACATGCAGAGCATGCGCACAGCGATACGGAACGCCAAGGCAACCATAAAGCTCGTAAAGCCAAAGGATGACTACAACGGCATAGCGGAGGGAAAGTTCAAGTACGGCAAGGCCCCTGGATATGACAAGAGGCTCGAAAGCTTTGAAAACAGCGACATAGCGGATGTTGCATCGGCAGCCATCAACGGGGCGCTGGCAGGAAAGGTTGAAACAGTATCAGGCATGGTCATAGTAGAAAATATGAAGTTCAGAATGGGTACGAGCAATGGCATAGCAGGGCATTATGATTCGGCGAACATAAGGCTTTCCCTCAGGGTGGACGGCAAAGGCTTCTCATACCAGGATGTTGCTGCCTCTAAATACCTCAGCAAGCTCAATCCCGGAAAATTCGGGAGGGAAACCTCCGCAATGCTTGACAGGGCATCAGGATTCGGAAAGATAAAATCAGGCACTTATGATGTGTTATACTCGCCATCGCCTGCATCAAACCTTATGCAGAACATAACCGACATGGCACTCATATCGAGCGTTGAAACCGGCGGCTTCCTGTCAGGGAAGCTCGGAAAGGAGATAGGGAGCAAGGGCCTCAGCATATATGATGACGGGCTAAATGATGCGTACATAGGCTCATCCCCCTTTGACGATGAGGGCTATCCAACCCAGAAGACGCCCGTGATAGAAAAGGGCGTTCTCAAGAACTACCTGCATAACTGGTCTACAGCCAAGAAGTACGGCGTCAAGAGCACAGGCAATGCGGGCCTTATAGACCCCAGGACCAACACCCTTGTACTGGATTACAAGTCGAAGGCCAAGAACGAAGACTCGCTAATAAGAGAAATCAAGCGCGGGATACTGATAACGGGCACATGGTATACGAGATTCGACAACGAAGAGAATGGCGATTTCTCTACAGTGCCTCGCAATCTTGCAATATACATAGAAAACGGCGAGCCCAAATTCGCCATAAAGCAGCTTGATGTCCGGTCAATAGTTGGAATAAGGATACACGACAACATGCTCCGCATGATAAGGAACATAGAGGCTGTCAGCTCTTCATCGAAGCAGGCGAGCTCATGGGACGCTCCAGATTATTCCATAATGCCAGACGTGCTCGTGAAAGGCGTAAAGGTCACCACTGCATGATGCACGCCTTCAAGGCTAGCGAATATCGGCAATAAGCAAAAGCTTAATAACTACTTTTCGCAGAATAAATAGTTAGTTATGCCAGGGTGGCGGAATCCGGTATCGCGCCGGTCTTGAGTTTTGAAAACATCAAGAGCTGATCAGTGATGCAAACAAGGCAACCGGTGCCCGCAAGGGCTTTAGGGTTCAAATCCCTACCCTGGCGAATCACAGATATTCTCTACGAGACAGCCGATAGGCTGTCAATCAATGCCCTGTGGAGTAAGCCATCCCAAGTCCTACTAATTTAAATATCTTTAATGCTCCTAGGAACATGTGATATTATGTACGGGCAGAATCCACAAAGCGGGAATGCTGCGCAAGCGCCTACACCGACGCCCACACCGCAGCCTAATCAGGTAAAAGCAGCGAAGAAGGGCGGCAAGACAGCCATCTATGCCATTGCAATAGTGGTTATTGTAGTGATAATAGCCGCGGCAGTGCTCATGCTTCCTAAGTCGCAGCAATCAAACCCACTATATAACCTCATATCATCGAACAAGAACATGCCGATTAAGACTTTTGCACAGAGCGTAGACTCAAAATTCACAAACACCAGCCAGCTTAACATAAGTTATTCCGGACTTGCAGAAATAAATGCGGTAAGCGGAGGCACAAATCTGACAATGAAAATGCCAATGAAGTTAGACCTGATGAAGTACAATTCTAACGTCAGGGCAGACGTCAACGTGTCTGACATTCCGTTTCTGGGCAACCTGACACTCGTTGTCATCCTTAATAACGGCGAGATGTACTCCTGCGCCAAATCATCGCTTCTCAGTTCCTTCGGCTTGAATTCCTCTTCTACCAACTCGAGCTACCAGTGCCAGCCACCGGTGCAGACATCCGGCCTGATAAACACTACAACACTAAACAAACTCAACGGCAGCATGCACTTCACCTCAGTCAAGCAGTCTTCATACAACGGCTACAGCTGCGTGATGACCTCCGGTTATATGGACATAAATGCGAGCGCATTGAGCTCAGCCAGCACGCTTTCGACAGTAAGCTCCATCGTGCCTACTGGCGCTAACGTGAATGCATCGTTCAGCATGTGCCTGTCAGATACGTATTATGTGCCGCTGACAATGTCCATCAAAGAGGTTTTGAACAGCAACTCCACAAGCACCGGCCTGCTGGGCATATCAGGTACTGTGAACCTGCAGCTCAATGAGACCTCGTTGAGCACTTCAGTGAGTCCATCAATAACGACGCTGCCAGGCCCTGTGGTGAACACATCCACGAGCGGCTTGATATAAAGTAGCAGAAGAAGCAAGCAATTATGCAGAAACCGGCCAGAGCGATGCTTTGGCCCTTCTTTTTCTTTTTAATACTAACTCAGCCAATGGTAATATTACCGACTCTTATCCTCACATCATAGCCGCTGACATCCTCAGATCTTGACTTTTCAAGGCTTGCCCTAAATTCATTATCTGCTTCGCTCGCCCTCCTGAGGATGCTGCCATCCAGAAACTTCGGATCAACATAGCGCGACTTTGCCTTCAGCTTCACGCTTCCGCCATCCTCTACTGAGAATTTCCCGCTCCTCAGAGCGTCAAATACATCATCGACATACTTGATGTGCGCGTTTTTCGCCTTCTCTACCACATGGTCGTCGGTCCCGTACACTATGTCATCCTTGGTTATTGCACCCGCATCAAAGGCCCTCTTTATGGCTGTCGCGAATGCGTACCTTATCGCTATATTGTCCCTGTTGCCGTATTCGCTCCTTTGCATGTGCATGAAGAGCTTCCCGTACCTTACCGCATATTCCTTGGAATCGAATACCATCTCCTCTTCATGATTTACTATGTGCTTGACCAACTCTATAGGCTCGGAATGGCCCTGGTAATAATAGCCTCTGAGCGAGTAGTCAACCCTGTCAGCGCACAGGTCTGGTATGTCCCTTTCCAGCAGGCCGAACAGCTTTTCTTTTGATATCCTGCGCGGGTCGAAACCATGCTTCTCTAGCACCTCCTTGAGCTCACCCTTATTGAAATATTCCTCATGCAGCGAGTCTTGTAGGCCCTGGTCTGCATAGCTGCCCAACACCATATCCGCAGTATGCGAGAATGCGGTATGCGAAACGTCATGCAGCAGCCCAGCTATCTGCTCCTCTTCGCTTGCGCCCAGCCTCCTGAGGAGGAGCATCACGCCTACGCAATGCTCGTACCTGCCGTGGTTCGTTGCACCCTCAAAGTCAAATTCCTTGGGTATGCCCTGCTGCGATATGTGCTTTATCCTCTCCATCGGCTCGGATTTCATCAGGTCGATTATGGCTCCATCCTCAATCTCAAACTTTCCATACACTGGATCTGATATATGCATAGAATCAGTAGATACTTAACCAATTGATAGATATAAAATACCCTAGCAAATAGTATAAAAAGAAACGGGCTATGCAAATGCATAGCCCTCAAAATCCATTCACGGGAAGTACGTGCTGAATGCGCCAAGATGCTCGTAGAATCCCATGTATCCTATAAGCAATGCAAAGAGCATCACTACCACGAGCAGGAACACTTCGAAGTAGTACGCATACTTGTTCGAGCCCTTTGGCTTAAGATACAGTATCGGCGAGAATATCGCTGCGAGCATGCTGAATGCATAAAGTCCTGTCGCTGTCAGCCAGTCGTTTCCTGTTTCCATATGGAACTGCGTTATCCCAATCATACCTACAAGCAGGTATATGCCCAGGAGGAATCCCAGGAGCGAGAGCGCCTTAACGTCCATGCCCTTGCTTATCATGTATGAGCCGGCTATCATCAGCAGGCCAAGCACCAGCAACGGGTCTCCGAACAGCATGTTGTAGGATCCCGGAAGGGGCCATGTGAACGACATCAGGAAGCCGCTTACCGCATTGAACAAACCGAGAATGAACGCTGGCACCACCAGCGAGCTTATGTCTTTCTTGCCGCTGCCCACCCTAAAGTAATACAAGGCGAGAAGCAGGGCGCTCATGCCTAAGCTCAGCAGCATCACTGTGAGCGGGTCTATGAAAGTTGCCATTCCACCACTTTACATACATTGTATATTTCACCCATCAATCGTAAAGTATTTAAGTGTGCGCCCTCATCAGAAAGCTGTATCTGGCATGCACGTATGCCTTTATCCATGCAACATAGAACCCGCACCGCTTGCGTGTGCGCATATCACTGGTAAATGCAGCGGCCAGCTATCTATGATACGCAGTTGATAGTATGAAAAAGATAATATTCTTCGACGGCGACGGGACTCTCTGGTACCCAAGGAAGACAAAGTTCAGCGCGCCTCCCTGGATCGTTTATGAAAAGGATGGAGACATGCATGCGGAGATGAAGCGCCAGATGCTGATGCCAAACGTGAAGGAGACGCTCAGAAGCCTGAAGAAAAGAGGAATAAGGCTTGCCATAATATCCACGCAGCCAGACAGGACTAAAGCAGAAAGGGATGCGAGGCTGCACACGAAGCTGAAGCATTTCGGCATAGCGCAGTTCTTCGACTATGTCGAGGCGTCAAAAGTCGTTGCGCACCATAAAAAGCCAGATAGCAAGGACAACGAGATACTGAAGATACTGAAGAAGGCGCATCTGCCCAAGTCCTCGGCATTGATGGTCGGCGACCAGTACGGGGGCGACTATGTCCCGGCAAAGAAGGCCGGCATATCGGCAGTAATGATAGACGGCTTCACATACGAAAGGAAGGACCTCCGCCATTTAAGGGTGCGCAGGAAGATCACCGACATAGGCGGAATATTCAAGTACCTTTGAAAACGGGCATAAGAAAGCCCAAAAGGCACTGGATTTAAAAACCTAGCATACAATCTATTAAAGGCATAAAGGTGAGACCATGGAAGCATATTGTATGAAATGCAAGCAGAAGAGGGAGATGAAGGATGCTAAAGAGGTAACCATGAAGAACGGCAAGAAGGCGTTCGAAGGCGTGTGCCCCGTGTGCGGCACCAAGATGTTCAAGATAGGCGGCAAGTGAGTATTGAAGGGCGCTTGCCCTTCTCCCCCTTTACTCTGCCTATATCAGCAGAGCAATGTTTTTCACAATATCTTTTTCCTAAAAAGAATCCCCCAAAGCACAAGATGTGCATCAGGCACATCTCCGATAAGGAGGATTTTTATACCGTCGATTTTTGCCCTGTTTTGCATATAAGTATGTATACCAGATATACATTCATTTACATAATTTAAACTATAGGGTGTGCATGGTACGGGCAGATGCGCACTTGCGTAAGCCTCAAGAAAGCTGTAGCTGCACGATGTACGGTTCGTTTGTGCCTATCTGTCCATGCAGCAGCTTACAACATCCTTAGCGCCAACTATGGTTTTGCCTGCAAGGCCAAATATGTGGGTTCTGTAGAAGAACCTAATCATCTTATCAAACATGAAGAAGGTGGATTGATCTGCGCTAAGTTTGAACTCCGTAGCTCTTATGAAGGAATCCAGTATCCTAGACATTATTTTGTACTGTTCGGCTGCTGCGTCCAGCTTCGAGACCATAAGCTTTGCGATTAGCAGATGCTCCCTGATGATTTTGTTGGCCACCCTATCCTTATCAAGCACCTCCTTGTAAGCCGGCGGAACCGACAAGAGCCCCAGTTTTGTGAGGGGTCTAAGCAGCCTAGCCGCCAATGTGCCCATGCGGATGAGTTCGTTTATATAATCAAGTTCATGGAGCATCTTACCAGCCTTCTCATCAATAAGTGAGTGTGACTTGACGGATCTAATCTTGTAATCTAAGAAGATTTCGAACTGTTCCATATCGTGCTTACAGGCCGGGCAGGGCTGGATTCTAGTAGCACTGCGTAACTCTTTCCTTGCGCCTTGCAGCATAATGAGCTCTTTATATACTGTCATGTGTCCTTGCTTCATGCTATTACCTAAACAGAGCATGACCCCCCCGAGCTACTGCCGACTTGGTTCAGCACATTGCTACTTTCCAGCACTTTGTAAACATTGGAATATCCTGTCGCGCTTGAGAAGTTATATCCGAGTACATCATCTGCAGGCACGCTGTTCCATGACCTACCTTGTGTATAGTCGAAGAATACGGCAGTGTCGAAGTACTGCTGTGGATAATAGAATGAATTAAACTCCTTGAGGGCATTGTATATCTGCGTTTCATTTTTGCCTTGCGTTGCCATCAGCTCTATCAGGCCAAGCTGCGCGGCGCCATGGTTGCAGTCCGGGAACATTGCAGGATTATTACAACATGGCCTGTACACGTTTGAAGCTATCATATCTACAAGATCCTGTTGCGATGCATTGAGTCCAATTAACGATAGATTTCCCAGTGAAAGTTTGCCGAGTGGTCCATAGCCGCTAGTGCTTGCAAGGTCGTACGGGCTGCCTCCATAATTCATCACAGGGCCGTTGTTTATTATAGGGTTCCTGTTGTTTATGCCGACAGCCCACAGCATATACAACGTAAACAGCGCGCTGCCGTGACTGAAAGTTACGTTGCCCTTGTTTGTGCCATTGAGCAGCCCAAGTTCACCGTTGGTCAGCGGCTGATTTGCGCTTATTAGTGATCCTTCAACAAATGATAGGTTAAGCGCCCCGCTATCAACTAGTTGATTTGGAATGCTGCCCCACTTTACCGGCAGCGTAAACCCCTGCACAGGGTAAACCTGTTCCGCTATGCTACTGAAATTTAGTGTATTCGTTTCAGCAGCACTCGGCCCAACAACGTTGCTCTGAGCGGGCTGTACTCCAGAAGGTCTAGCAGATTGGTAACCGTACTCAAAACCAAGCAGCACCGCGAGCGCTGCTATCGCTATAAAAGAGGCGATCAGCACAATCCCTGTTCTCTTACGCACCGCCACCAGCCCAGTAAGTTCTATCCACAACCGCCGATCCACCAGTTGACACGTAAACATTTGCCTTATCTCCTATTGAAAGACACGGCTGCATCATCATGTTATGCTCGTAGTTGAAGGATAACCTCCCGGATTTTGTGGCAAAGCTGGTTGTACAGTTTGAAAGCCCAGTTCTCGGATCGAGGGTGCAGCCCTCATCACTCAAGATAGATACGCCGGTGTAGTTTTGCGGCGACGTATCGCCTGCAACTATCCTGCCGGAGAATGTGCCTGGTCCGTTAGTCGTGGTATTTCCCCGGGCAGGACTTTGCGTGGCAAAGTATATGCCTACAACAATCAATACTGCCAATGTCGCAATCGCATATAGCCCGATTTTTTTCATGTTTTCACCTTTATACTATGTAGTAATATTTCGTAATATACCAGAACAGCAGTGAGAGTAGGGTGAGCAACAGTAGCGTTAGGAGTATAGCTTGAAATGGAAATGTTGCATTCCTTTTCCTCTTTATGTAACTGCTTATCGGCTCACCTACGAACATAACAAACCCTCCAATCACAGTGCCGAATACAAGTCTGTTTACTCCGAATATTGTGTCTGTCATGTTTGGCATCCCGTTGAAAAACCCAGCGAAGTAGAAAGGCACTATGGTAGATGCTATCACTGCAGTAACTATCAATGTGCTCTGGAACGGAACCGCATTTGACCTAACTCTCTTTTTGATCACATTATTCACCCAGAGGGCCGTCGATACAGCAAGCGCGCCTAGCCACAATCCTATTACAATATCATCTACGCCGTAGTACCTTGCGATGCCTAGACCTATTGCAGCTCCAGCCGTGCACAGCGGGCACATTGCAGAAGCGCTCTTGATCAGCGTCAAGGAAGTCAGGACCGCTACGGTCAACATAAGCGCGATGGCTCTGCTAACGATTTGTCTCACGTTATCCCCTAGCAGCAGCCATGTGCACCATCTTTCGTCTTTGGTTTCTTTGCGCTATCAATGGCCGAGTTGCAGCAATCATCGCTCGCGGACTTATTTTCGGCCTGCCCTGGCTCGCTGTCGGACCGCTTTGGTCTCCTAAACTTTGCTAAAATCTTGTCCATCATTCAAATCACCAGTTAATGCATCATTCCGTCAGACTGCACCATGCCCATCATGCCGCTAGACATCATCTGACTCATACCTCCGTTAGACATCAACTTATCCATACTTGCTATGACCGTGCCGTTCAAGCCATAACTTGCAGCCATCTGATTGCATTCAGTTGTTATGTTCTGGTTCGACGCGTAGCCTGACATCATTCCTGCCATTGAGCTTTGCAGAGTTGCAGGTGATCCGCTTGCGTTGGCCGTAAATGCAAATACAGTCACTGCAAAAGCAAAAGCCGCAAGCGCCGTTAGAGCAATGATTCCGAGGTGCGGTATCGACTTTGCTACTTTTCCCCTTTCCTTTTGTTTGTGTGATCGGATTGTCATAATATCACACTTAAGCTAAGGCTGAAACCCCATATTAGGATTAGTATGAAACTGGTTTCATGCTGGCGGTTATTTAAATGTTTTGTTCGTATTTTGCTATTACTATATTTGTCATGCCGCGCCGTTTCCTCTCTATTATGCCTCTGCCTTCAAGCCTATCCAGAATCCTGCTGACCTTTACTTTGGAATACCCGCTCTTTTCTACAAGCTCTGCTTGGAAGATTGCCCCTTCGGCATTGTTGATTATGCTGTAAATTTCCCTTTCTTCCTGCTTCAGCGTCCTAATTATCTTGTTTGGCGGCTTTACCCCTTCTGTTACTGGCTTTTGATTTGCTGATCTTACCTGCTCGACATATACTGTGCGCCTTCCTGTGCCTGCATACATGCGGACGATTCCAAGGATACCTGCAATTATGGTTAAAGCAAAGCCTATGAAGAAGCCTCCGCCGCCTACCAGACTTAGCAGGGATAGCACTAAAACCACTATAGACCAATTCTGGATGTTTTCTTTTTTACCTGAGTTTGTGTAAAGCGTGTATAGTATCAGAAATAGACCTACCAAGGTTTCTGCAACTCCATGATATATGCTAATTCCTTGAATTTTCTCTATCATTAGGTGGCCCTCTAGGAAGGATATGCCTGTAGGAATTCCGAGAACTGCCAATATGCCGCTAAATAGGATTAGTGACCCACCAATTAATGCTAGCCTAATTAGCGTTGTATGCACTTCTACATCTTTTCTTCCATCTGGCATATTACTGCACCTTAAATCGCGCCAGCAATAGGGAGTTAGAAACCACAGTCACAGAGCTGAATGCCATTGCCAAAGCGGCGAGCATGGGCAGGAGATTGTAAACGCTTATTGTGAAGACTGGTATTAGCGCGCCTGCCGCAATCGGAATCAGTACTATATTGTAGCCGAACGCCCAGAAAAGATTCTGCCTTATCTTTGACATCGTCCTCTTTCCGAGTTGAAGGGCCACGAATGCATCGTAGATGCTGTTCCTTATCAAGATGATGCCGCCAGCCTGTATTGCGACCTCCGTGCCAGCGCCTATGGCTATGCCGACATCAGCCTTCGTCAGGGCAGGCGCATCGTTCACGCCGTCGCCGATCATGGCAACCACGTTGCCTTCCTTCTGCAAGTCTGCTATCTTGTCCAGCTTGTCCTTGGGCTTTACCTGTGATATTACGTGCTCTATACCAAGGCTCTTTGCAACCGCATTGGCGACCTTTTGGTTGTCGCCGGTTGCGAGCCATACCGTGTATCCTGCATTCTTGAACGAGTCTATCGCCTTCCTGCTATCCTCCTTGAGCGCGTCTGCAATGGCTATAAGACCAATGACCTTTTCGCCTTCCCCTATTATGAGCGTTGTTTTGCCTTCAGACTCGAGTTCCTGCAGCTTTGCTTCAAGACCTAAAAGTTGCGCTTTATCAAATAGGTCTCTGTTGCCGACCGTTATCTTCTTGCCGCTCTTGGTAAGCACAGTCACCCCACTGCCCTGGATGTAAGTAAACTTCTTTGGAAATTCGCTCTTGATCTTCATGCTCTGCGCCTTGGAGACGATGGCCTTCCCGATGACGTGCTCCGAATTTGTCTCCGCTATGGCAGCGAACCCCAGAACCCCCATTTTGTCATATCCTGCAGCTGCGACTATATCAGTAACTTCAGGCTTTCCTTTTGTAAGTGTACCTGTCTTATCCAGCACAAGCGTGGTGACCTTGCTCGCCTTCTGCAGACTTTCGCCGCTCTTTACGAGTATTCCGGCTTTTGCCGCCCTACCTGAGGAAACCAGCAATGCCGCTGGCGTTGCTATGCCCAGAGCGCACGGACATGCGATTATCAGAACGCTGACAAATATCAGGATCGCGGTGTTTACACCCACGCCTCCAAAAAAGTACCAGGACATGGATGCCAAAATGCCCACGAGCACCACTATGGGCACAAAATATGATGAGACCTTATCAGCAAGCTTCTGTATGGGCACCTTGCTTGATGCGGCATCCTTGACTATCTTTATTATCTGCGCAAGCGCGGTATCTTCACCCACCTTCGTAGCCTTGACCTTTAGTGAACTTGCAGAATTTACAGTGCCGCCTATGACTTTGTCTCCGGCCCTCTTAGTCAGGGGCATGCTCTCCCCGGTAATCATCGATTCGTCAACCGAACTCTCGCCCTCTAAGACCACAGAATCGGTAGGTATCTTCTCTCCTGGCTTTATCAGCAGGATATCCCCCTCCTTAACATGCTCTATGGCAGTGTCCACTACATTATCCCCTTCAACCCTGTGCGCTACCTTCGGCTGCAACGCTATCAATGCTGAAACTGCAACCGATGCCCTTGATTCTGCGAGCCTCTGCATGTATGTTCCTGTAAGTATTAGTGAGATTATGATTGTGGATGTGTCAAAGTAGATTCCGCCAGCAGGGAATATTGGCGGGAACAGGGTGACTACGGTGCTGTAGGCCCAGGCCGCACTAGTGCCTATTGCAATCAGCGTGTCCATATTCGCTGATTTGTTCTTTATCGCATCCAAAATGCCAGCGTAGAACCTATGTCCTGCATAGAATTGCACTATGCTCGCAAGAAGCAGCATCACATAATTGCCGTAACCCAGATGGAGTGCGTATGTGAGCACTGCTACAATGATTGTAAGAGGCCATGAAACCGTCAACGCGATCTTCAGGCCCCTAATCTCTTTCTCCGGTCTCTCGAACTGAAGCTTGCAGTTTGCGCTACAGAAATAATACTTCCTGCCTTCCATTTCGGTAGTCAACGTCGAGCTTTTTTCATCAACATACATGCCGCATACAGGGTCAGTTGCCATAATCTTACCTTTTCTTGCCGGCTTCAACGGAATGCCGTGCTGTTTCCACCCTGCGGCTGTCGTGTATAGAGCACCACCTCTGGCCTTCGCTGGCTAATTCTTTGCTTCTGAAATGCAATCTGCGTACGATGCAGTTGTATCCCATACTTAACCCTTCACGTAGCTCTCTGGCTGTTTATCGAAGTTCTGTTTGCAGTTAGCAGAGCAAAAAACATAGGTCTTGCCCTTATAGCTGCTCTTAAACTTGGAGTCCTCGCCTACATCCATTCCACATACAGGATCTTTCATTTTTCCACCTTTTATCTATCCTTGTCAATATTATTTGGCATTCATTGCCCTGTAGCCCTTAGCACAGTTCTCGCAACAGAAGGTCAAATATCTTCCGCCAATTTTATCTTTGTAGCCTCCTTTGTATATTTCACAGTTGCAATGCGCACACACAGTTAGCTTCGGTTTTATTGCAATCTCAAACATATCTCCGAACTTATTTGTGAGCCTTGTCACAAACTTCCTGCCTTCCGGAGTCAGATAGTAAGCCTGTTTGTCCCTCTCAGCCCTGCCCTTAGTTTCAACATAACCATACTTCTTGAGTTGCTTCAAGAACGGATATACCTGTCCCGGACTGCCCTTCTTTCCCGTCCTCCTCTCTACTTCCTTCATTATTTCATAGCCGTAATGTTCCTTCTCGCTGAGCAAAAGGACGGCGAAGAGCTTCACTATATTCTTTATCTCAATGTCGGGCATCACAGTCACTATATATCACATTATGACATATATAAATATGTTATGTTGCTGCGCTAGGAATGCATTACAGAATCCATAGCAGAAAGCCCCTCTGCCTTAAGTTCTTATATGTGCTATAAAGATATAGTTATATCGCAAACCTACACGCGCAAAATGCAATCAGATGCCCAAATATCTAAAAATTTATATACATTATAAAAGCTATCAAAAAGAAACCATTAAGAAGGTTAGAATAGGCGGTTAGATGGATGCATTGCTTGTAATGGATATGGTAAATGAATACATCTATGGAGAAAAGCCCCTTATACCAATAGAGGGCAGGGAGAAGTTAATTAAAAGCATAAGAAAAGCGATTGATTTAGCGCACGAAAAAGCAGTGCCGGTTATTTACATCAATAGCGCATTTATAGAAGGCGACCCAATCCTAAAAATTATCGGACATAGACCCCAAGCAATGAAAGGAACAAAAGGGGCGCAAACAATCGCTGAACTAAAGCCCACCGGCAAGGATTATGTCCTTGAAAAGAGGGGCTATGATGGCTTTTGGAAAAGCGGTTTGGACGAGCTTCTTAAAAAATTGAATATAAGTGACATTTACTTAACCGGGCAACAGACAGACTGCTGCGTGAGAGAAACCGGTGTAACTGCTGCGCAGATGGGGTTTAATGTATTTATAATAGAAGATTGCTGCTCCACAAGCAGGGAGCTAGGGCAGGAAGCCGCAATCAGGTTTATGAAGGCGTGTGTCGGCAAAATAATAAATTCCGACGATCTAAAATGGTACGATTATTGAAAGCAACCTTATGCACGTTCCCACACAGAGTAATTGCCCCTACGCCATAACTCTTTCATCTTGGTTCTCTGGGCTTCCTGAACAAACTTATCGAACTCTTTCATCTCCTTGGCGCTCTCTATAAGGCCCAAGATTATCTCGCCATAAGTCTCCCTCGGATATTTCTTGATTTGTTTCAGGGCCTTAACAACCGACTTGTTTAGCCGTATGGTAATTATTTCCTCAGGCATTATGCAACACCAATAGTTAGTGTATGACGTACTATATATTTTAAGTCTTTCGAGAGCGGCACTGCCCGATATACGGATATTTATGGCTATGGAGCAGGAGCCGTGCCTTAAGCGCATCGCCCGAAGCAGGGATTGGACCTGCGACCTAGCGGTTAACAGCCGCTCGCTCTACCACTGAGCTATTCGGGCACTATGAGAATATTATGCATAACATTCTGGGCGAGGATTATTTATTAGTGCCGTTCTTTTGCTTTGCATGCTCCTCCAAGAAGCCGAACGGCTCCGCCAAGTTCACTATCCTGGTGTACAGGCCTGTGCTGTCCTCCACGCCGTTGGTCCTTGTCACTGCGCCTGAGTTGTAGTCATACTTGAAGAAGGCGAAATCACCATCTGGATTCGGCAGCTCAGCGTGCGTGAACGTGAGTGAATCGTCATCCGTAAGGAACCCGAACCCTCCTGCGTGCTTTGTGCCATTGTAAGGGAATACAGACACCGTGCCTATTGCTTCGCTGCTCGCCGCGCTGCTGGCAATGCCTTTTACTATCTCCTCATAATTGGTCAGCTCGATTGTCGATACGGTAAACTTGTCGGATTTCGGTACCCTGAACGAATCGTTCTTTATGTGAAGCACCTGTATCTTATACGTCTGATAACCTGTATTGCGCTCTATGCTGTCCACGAACGAGAACGATTCCCTGCCGCTCGCGGAGTACACCACATAATTCGCTGCCTTGTCATAATCGCAGTAAAAGGCCAGCCTTGACTTTCCTACCTTCTCCCCTACGAGTATGTACCTGTAGCTATCCCCAATCTTTTTTGCATAGAGCTCCCCCATATTTCCGCTGAAAGTGCATGCATCCCTTATGAGGTCGGCCATGCTTGCTAGCCTTGTCCATCTTATATTGATCATCGCGACACCTTCTTGCTGCCTATAATCAGACCATGCATATCATATGTGCTTGGCTATCAGGTTTATGAAATACATGACCGCATATGCGGGCTCGTATATTATCGGGAAAGCATTGCTGCCGTACCCGAGCGCATTGTAGTCATTCTGTATAGATGCCTTGATGCCGAGCGTTATGTTCGCTTCCTCGTGCACCTGCGGGCTGTCCACGGAATCCACATACATTATCGCTTTATAGGATCCGGGCTCGTTCTCAAATACCTGGTAGGTAAACTCCCTTGAAGTATGGTGCAGTGCTATTACCTCAAGGCTCCTGTTGAACGCCGGCAATCCCCTTACATATATCTCGAATGGGCTGTCCGAAACGCCCGTGTTGTTTATTGTTATATATACGCTCTTCGGCTGCCCCGGCCCAGAATTTAGCACTTTGGGCGACACTGATAGCTTGAAAACATTCGGCGTTATATTGACATAGGCGGTAAATCTCACCATTCCGAGCTTCGAGTAATTGCCAGCGTTGACGGCAGTGACGTTGAACGCATATATGCCGGGCTTGGCATTCGGGCTCGGCGTTACCTCGACCGACATCGTATATTCATATTTTGATGAGTTGGCGACTACCCAGCCGTACGGTTCTCCAGTCACATTCATAAAACTCCAGCCCTTGTATATGAGCACTCCTGTGCTGTTGGTCGTGTTTGCCAGCGCGTTTATGAAGAACGGCTGCCCCGGCCCGTCATTGCCAAGGTATATGCTCCCGCCGTTGTGGAGCGTTGAGTTGAAAGGCTCAACCACCCTGAGATACGAAGAGGCGCCGGCTATACCTGCCATCGAGGCCGCGGCGATTATAGCAAAGACAAATGCATAGGCTTTCATTTTAGCATCCTTATCTAAATTGTTCCAAGCAGTAATAAATAACTTGCTCAGGTGTACTTGGCCGTGAATGTCGCTATGTTGTTTACGTGGTAAATCGACGAAGGCAAGCCGGAAAAGGTGTAATTGAGCCACAGGTACCCTGTGAACACATTGCCAAGGTTGCCCCTCGCTATTCCTGCGCCATCATAGCATTTCGCCTCAACAAGGAAGGAGCCGCCGCTGTAGGACGTTATGGCGCTCGAGGCTATGCCCGATGGATAGTACGAAGGCGCCGAAGACCATCCGAGCACGCCTATGTTGCCGTATTCTGGCTTGTTGCCCGTGGCGTTGACCGAGGAAGAGCAGGCAGCCCCAACTATTGTCATTGTGCCGCCCGTGGCCTGCGATATAGTTGCTATGAGCGTGCCGTCAGTGTCAACTGCATAAGATATGCATGCGAACCCGGGGGATGGGGTGCACGATACCGGCGCTATGCTGGGGTTGAAGGCGCCTAGCTGCGCTACTACATATATTGCTATTGCTATTATGAGTATCGCTACCCCGTAGGACAGCATGAAGTCGAGCGCTTCCTGCGCCTTAAAGCCGCGCGTGCGCGCATGCGCGTACTTGTGCGGTGCTAGCATAGGCTGTTTCCCATCAGGCATCTCTCCCTACCCTGAGCTTTATACCATCGGAGTCGCGCGTTATCACTATGTCCAGGTCGCCGTTGCCCAGCATATTCTGCAACTCGTCGTATGTGTATGAGCTTATATCGCTGCTCCCGACTCCTTTGTCAGTGAGTATCTTGTCCCTCCTGGCGGCTATCTCCTTCCTGTCCGATTCCGAGAACACCAGCGCGAGCTTTGGGAAGTCTTCAGACTCGAACATGCTCTCCAGGTTATCCATGCCTGGCTTGTAGCCAGCATCCTGAAGCACGAACGGCATCACAGCCGTGAACTCGCCCTTCACATCTTCCACGGCCTTGTTGACGTCGTCCTTTGTGCCTGTTATTATGAACTCATCGTTGCTCAGGAATCCCACGAAGAGGCCCTGCGCGCGGTTCTTTATCTTGTCCTGCAGGAGCTGCGACACCAGCCTTATTATCACCATCGCCGATTTTTCGCCGACCCTGCGCGCATATTCGCCAAGATGCGCTATCCTCAGTGTGCCTATGGCGTAGTCCCCTCCCTCTTTGAGCGAGCGCTCCACCTCCTTTGATATCCTTTCCTCATCTGGAAGGTCTATCAGCGGGTCAAACCTCTTGCCCTTCTTCCTGAGGAACAGGTTGACCAGTGCCCTGAGCTCCTTGGGGTCGAACGGCTTCTTGATATAGTAATCGGCGCCGTTCTTTATGCCGGTGAACCTGTTGCTCGTCGGGTCCATCGCACTTATGAGTATGACTATGGTGCTGCTCGTATCGGGGTCGCTCTTTATCGTCTGGCATATGTCCAGCCCGTCCTTGTGCGGCAGCATGAGGTCCAGAAGCACGAGATTTGGATGGCTCTTCCTCACGAACGGGACCGCCTCGCCTCCATCATATATCTGGTTTACCTCAAACTCCCCGCCTATTGAAAGCGCCATGAGCTGGTTTATGTTCCTGTCATCCTCTACTATGAGGACCTTCCTGAGCGGGTTCTCGTCGAGAAGGTAGTACGTCATTATGCCTCCAGTATTCCTTGAGGCTATTATGTCCTGCTTCTCCATCCTGTCCAGCGCCCCTGAGAGCACATCCTTCCCAATGCCCTCCTTGGAGCACACTTCGTATATCTCGCCGTAGGACATCTGCTGCCTGTCCGCCATAGCGGAAAGCACCCTGTTCTCCACTTCGGAATTGTCAAGAACCGCCATGCAAGTCACCTAAACTATAGAACGCAAAAAGCATTATTATAGCTTATGCGGGGCGCTGGCGCATCTCAGCTGCGCGCCTATAGCTAGTCCGTAGCGACGCCGCTGCCATGCAGGGATAGCAAAACAATATAAAACCTTATTCATCAATATCATAAGGCATGTTATTATGGCGACTGAACACAAAGAGGCAAGGAAACCGCGTGCGCGTTTTGGCTTACCGGCAGCACTGTTAGTTGTGCTTGTCATAGTCCTCGCAGCTATAATAGCCGAGTTCGAGCTGTCAAGCGCGCAGGTCACGAGCATAAGCTCATTGCAGCTTTCATCCAAGCCCGACACTACCTTCTCGTTCGCCGGCTCGTATTACCTTGCCTACGTGGGCAGTGCACACAACAGCTCCGCAGTGATATACCTCGAGCGCCAGCCCATACTGCTCAACCCGGTGCTCGAAATCAATGTGTCAAGCTCTGCAGGCACGTTCGTGAGCCCTATCATGGGTAACGTAGCTAGCATGGAGCTGAAGCTTGTGAGCGCAGGCAACGGCACAGCAACAATAAGCATATCATACGTTAGCCCAAGCCTCTCGATACCCGTATCATCGGGCAGCATACGCGTGCTCCAGCATGCGCCAGTTATCGCACCATCAAACAGCACAGTTTCGAAGAAGAATGCCTCATCATCATCAACAAC
>JAJYTM010000062.1 GCA_021793035.1 Microcaldota archaeon | reverse complement strand
GACGAGAACAAGAACATAGACGATGAGATTACGTTCAAGATGTCGAAGTCTAAGCCGGATACTGCCATCTTCATAAACAATACAGAAGATGAGGTCAACAAGAAGATAGGCAAGGCGTACTGCCAGCAGGGCGACATCAAGACAAACCCGATACTTGAAATATGCAGGTATGTGATTTTCCCAAAGCTTGGCGGGCTTACCATAAAGAGGAAGGAAGAATATGGAGGCAAGCTGGAATTCCAGTCGTATCAGGAGCTCGAAGGCGCGTTCGCAAAGGGCGGCATACATCCAATGGACCTCAAGAATGCTACAGCCGAGGCACTCAATGAGATACTCGATCCCATAAGGGAGTATTTTGAAAAGAACGAAAAGGCACACGAGCACTATGAGATGGCCAAGAAAGCGGCTGAATCGGTAACCAGGTAGTCAGCTATCTGCTATTTGCTTGGCTTGGACCCTTTCAGTATGTATTTGTAGAGCAACCCGCTTACCATCTGGAATGCGCCGCCGATTTCCAGCGGTATAGGCAGTGATACATCCATAAGGTATCCTGATGCTGCGGAGCTGAATTGCGACGCCCTTGTAGCTACGCCCTGCACGCTTGACGCGGTGCCGAAATCCTCCCTGTCAACGCCCCGCACGTTAACTGCGATGCGGTTCGAGCTGCCGAAGCCCGCGTTGAGCGCTCTCAGCGAGTATATTACCCCCGCAAGCAGGAAGAATGGCGATAGTGCCATTGCTATAAGAAGCGCGCCGTTCAGGCCCCTAGTTATTGACGCAACATTGAGCGCATCGTATTTGTAGGATAACTTTGATGCTGCATACGAGCCGATGGCGGTCAGTAGATACGACGCGCCGAATAGTATGCCTATCTGGAATGTGTTGGCATGATACATGAGCTCAAGCCAAAGCGGCAGCAGCGGCAGCGCCAAGCCCAGGCCTACGCCGCTGAAGGAGTTCACGACTATTATCTTCGATATGTACTTGAGGCTGCTCCTTTTCATGACCTTAGTGGTTTTCTTCGGCCTTTCTGACTCTTTCACGAAGAGCAGCGAGAGCAGTGATAGAAGCATAAGGAAAGCCGCTATTAGGAATAAGGACCGGAAAGCGGCAGCGATGCCTATATAGCCGCTCAGGTATCCATGCAGTGTTATGAGCAGCGCACCGAATATTGATGCCGCTGAACCCACGGCGTTCAGAAGACCGTATCTCCTGACGCGCGCTTTCTCATCTGGATAATTGGTTGCAATAAGGGCAGTCATGCCAGGCGAAAAACCTCCGCGCATACCTCCGGCAGTACCGCCTATGCCCGCTATTATTATCGCTATGATGATTACGTATATGTTGGTAGATAGGAATATCACCAGTGCCCCAGCCAGAGGAAACAGTTCTGCGATGCGCAGCGCATGCCTGAAGCCGTAGCGGTCGCCCATGGCACCCAGGAGAAGGGTTTCCACGACCATGAATGCCATCATGCCCGCCACCACAAATCCTATATCGAGAAGGCTGACGCCCAGAACCGCAAGGTATAGCGGCATTGCAAGAGTCATGTAGATTATCCCTATGCTCCTGAATGCCCTAGAGTACACTAAGAATTTGAAGCTCTTTTCTATGGATTTCGCATCGCTTGCACGTCTTAATGTCATGTTATTCCTTCGATACCCGGTCATTTTCCCATAGCATTAGGGGCTTTAATGCCCAGCAGGCCCTCAAGCTTGCCCTGGTTGTCGCAAGCTGCAGCTTTCACCCGCTTTATTGCACCGCATTTAGTGCACCTATAGGTTATCATCATGTACGTGCGCTCATTGACTGCGTGGACGGGCTCCATTATGCCGCCACAATTGGACATGCGGTCTCCCGGATTGATATCAACATGCTTGCTGCTGAGGCATGCTGGACAATGATCAGTATATCCGCTGCCCTTTACTTCAGCATGGCAGATTTCGCATTCGAAATCCTCTTTCCTCTTTATGAAATCCTTCATCCAATCATTTCTCAGTTATGTGCAATTGCTCCTTCCAGTTCTCCGTGAGGTTCTTCATGGTTTCCATGTGGAACTCCTCCCTGCCGAATGCTACAAAGCCCCTATCGACGCACATTATTACCTCGTCGACGAGCGTTTGCGTATATATCCTTCCGCTGCATTTGCTGCAATAGGGCTTCTGCTCGTGTGGCCGGGCGAATTTTCCGTCTTTCATGCGGACTATGAGTACCTTTCCACCTTTTGAATCCTCTATGCTATGGCGGTTGGTTATAAGCATGTCGTTTATAGCTGCCTCTTCCGCATGTATAGAGAAGCATATTTCAAAGCCGACACCTTTATGCATGTCCATGTGGTGTCTTGGGCACACGTCGCACGAGTAATTACCGAGCTTTGGGACATAGTTATAGGCCTTGCCTAGGATCTTGTCGCCCTTGAATATTATGACGCCGTAGTTCGACTCTTTGCAGTCGCTCTTCTTTGCCAGATCCAGCGCCATATCTACATATTTTTCCAATGCTCTGCCTTCATCTTCGCTCATATATCTCAAGATTTCACCCTTTGTAATTGATAACCGAAGGTATCGCTGTAGCTGTGATTAGGATATGTGGGGCAAGTTATAAAAGGCATTGCGGATTAATAACTCTTTTATATCTGGGTGTGCATAATATTACTGGTGAATGAATGGCTGATAAAGAGGATGCACACGTGAAGATGTACAAGAAAGAATTTCATGAGGTAAAGTATCTTGATGTAAAGTGCCCAGTATGCAATAATAGGATAGACGAGTATGGATATTGCAGCTGCGGAAGCGGCGATTCCTGACCCATTGCATTTCTTGCTAGACTGTTAGCGCCTTTATGAAGTCGTCTATGGAAGTGATTGACGCGCCGCTGTTCTCTATTTTCTGGTTTGCCGGGTTTATCTCTGGATAATTTGGTATATTCTCCTTTATCCTTGCCTCATATGTGGGCTCAAGCTCATTCTGGTAGAATATGCCTATAGGTATCTTATCTGTCTGCCTGGAGAGATCTATCGCGGCATCCATCTTCTTTTGCACATCGCCTTCAGTTTTTACCGCCGCGTCTATGTCAAGGTTATAGACACGCTGCCTGTACCATTCATTTGTATTGATGTCGTTGTATGTAGGGCATGGCTGCAATATGTCTATGAAAGCAAGCCCTTTGTGCTTTATCGCTGCCTTTATCAGCTCGGTGGTATGCTTGACGTCATATGCGAATGCTCTCGCAACGAATGTATAGCCCGAGGCTAGCGCAAGCATTATAGGGTTTATCGGATCGTTTATGTTAGGCTTTGGCAGCGACTTTGTCTGTTCGCCCCTCTTTAGCGTAGGCGATGCCTGGCCTTTCGTCAGGCCGTATACTCCATTGTCATGCACTATTATTGTCATGTCTATGTTCCTGCGGCCTGCGCTCACGAAATGGCCGACGCCTATGCCGAACGTGTCGCCGTCCCCTGCTTCGACTATTACTTCCAGGCCGGGGTTTGCCAGTTTAACACCGGTTGCGAACGCCATCGACCTGCCGTGCAGCGTATGCACGCCTGATATCTTCTCGGCAACGAAATG
>JAJYTM010000061.1 GCA_021793035.1 Microcaldota archaeon | reverse complement strand
CCTCCCTGGCTATCGATGTGTTGCAGTGGGGGCACCATTCTACCGGATGGTTGCCTCTGTATATGAATCCCTTCTCGTGCATCTTCAGCAAAGACAACTGCACCTTCCTCCTGTATTCGGGCGACATAGTCACGTATTCGTGGCTGTCATCGAAGCTCGCGCCCAAGGAGAGCATCTGCTTCCTCATCGCCTGCATGTTTGCCGTAGCTATTTCTACGCATTTGCTGTAGAATTCCTCGCGGCCGAGGCCTTTGCCGTATTTATTCTCGACCTGCATCTCTGTCGGGAATCCTTGCGTGTCCCATCCAACTGGATAAAGAACGTTGTAGCCAGACATCCTCATGTACCTTGCCATGGAATCCAGATAAGAGACCCAATACGCCTGGCCCATGTGCAGCTCGCCGCTTGTGAAAGGCGGGGGCGTATCTATGACGCACAGCGGCCTGGTCTCGTCATCCTCCTTGAACACGAACAGCGCGCTCTCCTTCCAGTACGCCATCCATTCCTCCGCGCTTTTGGTATACATAGACATGGAAAACCCTGAGCATTTTTTATGGGGCCTATAGCTTCCCCAAATAAGTAGTGAATATAAAAATAAAAAATAAAGAGTATGCGCCTTTCCTTAAGGTAAACTCGCCGCTTACTGTATTATCTCTCCTATTGCGAACCTCGGCTTTACCTCGACGATCTTTACCTTAACCTCGTCTCCCTTCTTTGCGCCCTTCACGAAGATCACGAAACGGTCCTTCCTTGCTATTCCGTCTCCCTTCTCGGCTACTTCCTCTATTTTCAGCGTTACCTCGTCGCCAACCTTCACAGGCTTTGGTGAGAAGTAATCTGGGTTCATCCTCATGCCAGACCTTTCTCCGCGGCGTTCACGCCTCTCTTCATTCATTCCTTGTCCTTCATTATCTCCTTCTTCGTTCATCGAATCCGTACTCAATACGTAGAATTAGCTTTCCGCGTTACTACATATCATTTTATATAGGGGCGCCTCAGATTTATAATACTTTCTGATTTTCCCTTTGATAGTGAGGCTTTTGATTGCGGTCACTGGTCTTCCACTTCTGCGCTGCCCTTTATGAAGCTGCCGTTCTGCAGCTCTTCGTAAGCTTTTACAAGATCTTCCATGGCGTCCATAACTATCGGCCCGCACCGCGCTATCCTCTTCCTGGTAGGTATGCCGTCAGTGCATGCGCTTCAGCGCCTCCCTGTACACCACACATAGGGGCAGCGCGAGTACAATGTTTTAGGCAGAATTATGGAGCGGCGCGCATTGGTGGCATAATGCCTTGTATAGATAATTATCAAAAATGATAATTTATTGCACAAGATATAATAATATTGCCGCGCATATCAATAATATGAATTCACGCCAATTGATTGGCCTCTTTAATGATAAAGGCATTCATGTATTCACCCTGAACGACGTTGTGCGCATGGCAGGCGTTAGCAGGGATTATGCCCGCCTATTTGCTTCGAGGCTGGTCAATAGAGGCGTAATACATAGGGCTATTAGGGGGCATTATTATACCGACAATGCTACCGTGATGGAAATATCTTCGAATCTGCTTTTCCCTTCGTATATCAGCCTTATGCCTGCCCTATATTATTATGGATTCACAACGCAGCAATCGGATGTTATGGATGTGATAACCACTAAAAGGCACAGGGATGTTATTATGGACCTTGGACGTGTAAAATTTCATACCTTTGATGTGAAGAGGATGTTTGGCTATTATAGGACACCGGACAACATATTCGTGGCAGAACCCGAGAAGGCAATCGCAGATTCGTTATTTCTTGGCATACCGCAATACGGTTACGTAGAAGAGGCTTTCGAGAGAGCGTCTAAAAGAGGCGCACTAAACATGAACAAGCTAGCGGCATATGCAGAAAAGATGCAGTCAAGGACACTGGATAAAAGAATGAATGAACTGAAGCGCAGCATACGTGATAACAAGGTGTAGATGTGGCTGAGATAGATGTTTGGAAGGATTATGCAAGACGGCTTGGCATGCCTTTCCCAGAAGAAGCGGAAAAGGATTACCTCCAGGAGATAATGCTTAGGGAAATTTATGCGTCAATAGGAAGGGAATTGGTATTTAGGGGAGGGACGGCCATATCAAAATTATATGCTTCAGGCAGATTTTCGGAAGACTTGGATTTCATAATGGATAGACAGGCGGGCGCCACAGCAAGCAAAACGGTCGATAGAGTCGAAGGCGCGATAAAAAGCATTGGCAACTATTTCAATGTGTCCTATGAAAAGGAGCAGTATAAGGACATGGTGGAGTTTACCGTAGCCATATATGGCCCTTTATACAGGGCAAGCGGCAACAACGCAGCTAAGCAGCGGATAGGTATAGATATCAATATGTACGAGAAGTGCCTGATGCGGCCTCTTGCTTTGCAAAGGATGCCGGTTTACACAGACATTGGCACGTACTCGCTAATTACGGAAACTGCCGAGGAGCTGCTGGCCGACAAAGTAAAAGCTGCAATAGAGAGGCGGGCCAAGCATAGGACAGTGTTCGTCCGCGACATATATGATGTGTGGTTCTTGATAGCCAAGCATGGGCTCGGGATAGATGAAAAACTGGTCTCTAAGAAGATGGAGATGTATGGAATAATGCCCTTTAGCGCTGAAGATTTCGGCGAATGCGTCCAGGAAGCGGAGAAGTATTGGGTTAAGGAACTTAGCAGGATAATGCTCGCTCCACCTAGGTATGAGGATGCGAGCGCGGACATATTCAAGGCAATATACCGATAGGGCATAGCGGCGCATGCCGTCAGTGCATGCGCTTCAGCGCCTCCCTGTACACCACGTATAGGAGCAGCGCAAATACGCCCAATGCGGACATGAGGATGACTGCGTTGTTCGCGTATATTGATATGTAGAACCCGAATAGCATTAGGACAAGGTTCCATATGAATGCCCCTGCTATCGAGTATGCGAAGAACTGCTTCTTATCCATCCTTGTGAATCCTGCAGGGAAGCTCATAAGAGTTCTCAGCACCGGTATGAGCCTCGTTATGAACACTGCGGCAACGCCATTCCTCTCGAACCACTTGTCGAATGAATCCAGCTTCTCCTTGCTTATGCGGAACCTGTGCAGGTGCTTGTACACTATGTCCTTGCCTATGAAATAGCCTATGTAATAGTCAACGGCAAGGCCGAGTATGCTGCCTGCGAGCGCAGCAATGAACGCAAACCAGAAGTTGAAGAAGCCAGCATGAGACAATGCGCCTGCGAGAGGCATCACCACTTCGCTTGGCACAGGTATCGATGAGCTCTCCAGCGCCATCGCTACGAACAGCGCCATGTAGCGGTAGGCATGTATGAACTGCTCTATTATAGATGTCGAGCCCGATACGAGCTGCATCAACGAGGAGATTATACTGAACAGCATGGAATCCGCATTCTTTTATAATTCTTGCTAGATAAGTAATAAAAAGGTAGTTCATTGAAGATAGTAAAATTCAGGGAGAGCGAGAACACCCTCATAGTGAGGCTCGACACGCTCGACGACCTCTGGGCGGTCCAGCGCATCGTCTTTCCGCAGGACCTGGTAAAGTCGAAGAGCCTGAGG